>DAOVJF010000522.1 GCA_030673355.1 Planctomycetota bacterium
AGGATTCCGACCAGGATGGCCTTTACAATATGTTTGAGCGCGAAACGGACTGTTTTTCCGCCGGAGATGATCTGGAAATTATAAATCCGGATTGTTACATGGGCTATATAAAAATCGAGGTGATCCAGGACATTGATATTCCTATCGAAGGTTTTACCATGTTCGATAATTCGGTTGAGATGATCCTTATTGAAAATGCTCCTTTGGATTCAACTGAATTTGTACATACGCACACATGGTCGAGACTTCTGGACGCTGATGACAGGGAGCCCGTGCATCAATTTGCCGCCGATGGTTCCAGCACTCTTCGCGGAAACGCGATGGTGATCCTTGAAATGGACCCGAATACCGGCGTGTACACTATGACTACCGATGTAGACACCGTAAATGAGGATTTTACCTGGACCAGCGCGTTCCCGTCCGCCGGCGGTATGGGAACTGGATGGAACCCGACTATATTTTTCTTTGCCAATTCAGAATATGGAAATCCCAGCTACGAACTGGGTGAACCAATTGAATCGAACGGCGGCCTGCTGCTCCTGGGTGAGATGGAGATGTTTGATGAATTCAGCTTTGAGAATCCCTTTGCCTCCACTTTAACAATGAAATGGGAAATCTGGCTGTCTCCACCTGTGAATTGAGTAACAGGTCTTGATCAATTTTGGTTAAAGCCGACAATATCATGTGGTTGGAATTACAGTATTTGGCGATCGAATTCCAGGAAAATCGGCAGGCCCATACTATCTGATGCGGGATGGGTATAGAAAATGCACCCGGTTGATAAACGGAACCCATATCAAATAGATATGGGCCTACCGATATTCTGCTCGCGTATGGGCAGCATTCAGCTTGATATGTAAATTGGAGTTGGTAAACCGCTCACTGACGGTCGCGGTACTGATAACCGGTCATTGACAGTCGCGGTACTGATAACCGCTCACTGACGGGGCTGTTGATAAAGTACTAAATCCCGTAGCGCAGGACGCCGGCCTGCTGTACCGCGGACGGCCCGTCCGCATGGAAAGCGGTATCGGGAAACTTAATCCCTTGTACAATTTCAGTCTTACTACTTTATCAACAGCCCCTGACGCGGGGGGTGCTGATAAATGGATAGATATGACGTTCCTTACCATTAATGGTTATAATACCCATAGTGCATTTCTATGCTCTCGCTCGGTGATAAATACCTGGATTACACAGTTACCGCGTTTATCGGACGCGGCGGGATGGGCACCGTTCTGCTTTTAGAAAAAGAAGATGGTGAGAAAGCGGCTCTGAAAATACTTCATCCTCATCTTATGGACGATGAGGAACTCGTCCAGCGATTCTATTTGGAAGCTGAAGTCGCGGGACGTATAAAAAGCCCGCTGGTCTGCAAGGTCTTCGATGTGCGCCGGGTTTCCCTTGGCGAGAAGGATTCCCATGGAATTCTGATGGAATACGTGGAAGGGGAAAGCCTCGCGGACATGATGGAGCAGGGGGAAGTATATGGTGAGGACTGGGCGCTGCAGGTCGCGGATGGAGTACTGGAAGCTTTAGTTGCAATTCATAAGGCCGGTTTGCTTCATCGCGATATCAAGCCTGAAAATATCCTTATCACACCCGACGACACAATCAAGCTTCTCGATCTTGGTCTCGCGAAAGTGATGGAGAGCTCGATCAAACTTTCCAAAACCGGTTATTTCATAGGGACCTATCAGTACGCGTCCCCGGAGCAGTTGACGGGAGAGGACCTGGACCCGTCGTGCGATATTTACTCGCTCGGGACCGTCCTGTATGAATTGACGACCGGGGTGCGGCCACATAAATCCAGCGATCTCCGCGAGTTGATCCATGACAAGGTAAATGTCCCGATCAGGCCTCCGGGGCGAATCAACCCTACCCTGACGCCATTTTCGATATGCTCATTACGGACATGATGGCGATCAAATCGAGCAAGCGATTTAAAACCGCGGCTCGCGTGCGGGAACTGATCCGTGAACGTGAAAAGAGCGACTGGTACAGGGCACAGGTTTCATTATCGATTTCGAGGGAATCATTAAGCAAACAATCAACGCTGAGAAGACTTGTCCGGGTTCCGCGGCGTACGGCTTTATACGGTCGAAAAAAGGAAAACGAGAAGCTCCTGGGATGGACGAACCAGGCTTTAGGATACCCGCTTGAGGAAGGCCTGGAACCATCGGAGGATGTTGGCGCCGGGATACTCATTGGCGGCGAGGCTGGAATCGGGAAGACCCGTCTTATCGAGGAAATAATCATCCGCCTGGAAGCCCAGGAAAAGTCGCACCTGATTCTTGTCGGACGGTCGCAACAGGAGCGGCAGCATGTCCCGTACGGCTCATTAATCGA
>DAOVJF010000301.1 GCA_030673355.1 Planctomycetota bacterium
AAACTGTTGTTCCGATCATTCAAGGCGCCATTGAGAGCGGAGTTAACAAGAAAGGAATTATAGAGATTGTGCAGGAAATTCTAGGAAATGTTGGAGAGTAGCTATGATTAATGCGTTATTCCTTGACGGAGTGATTAAAAAATTCAAGGGTTTCACTCTGGGCCCGCTGGACATGATTCTGGAGCCTGGAAGAGTACTTGGACTTGTCGGCCCGAATGGAGCCGGTAAAACTACTACAATAAATATTCTCGGTGGTTTAATTCGACACGACACGGGGTCAATTAAAATTTTTGGCAGAGATCTCAACCTTAACGATCCAAAATGGAAATTTGATATCGGATATGTTGGTGATACTCACGCGTTTTACGAATACTGGTCGGGAGAAAGAAATCTCAGATTCAGGTCGGAATTCTACCCGGCATGGGACAATGAGTGGATGAGGGAACTCGCCGGAAGGTTCCAACTGGATTTAAAAAAACGCGCGAACAGGCTTTCAAAAGGCAACCGGGTGAAACTTGCGTTGATTGGAGCGTTATCGCATCGTCCTAAACTTCTTCTGCTTGATGAACCCACCTCGGGATTGGATCCGATCGTCCGATCTGAGTTCTTGGAGACTTTGTGGGAAATAATGGAGCAGGGCGATTCGTCGGTATTTTACTCGACCCATATTTTATCTGATATAGCTAAGATCGCGGACGAATTGGCTTTCATAGCTGACGGGAAATTTGTCAGGAGGGAGATGAAGGACGACCTTGTTAACAGGTTTAAGAAATTTTCGTTCCGATTTTCAGGTCCTTTGCCTGAGATCCATAACTCTCACAATCTTGTTAGTGAAGGAAATAATCACATGCTGGTCAGCTCAGACCAGGAAGTCACATTGAAACAGCTTCACGAGATGAACGTGGACGAAATCCAGGTTACACAACCTGGTATTGATGAGATAACAATACACATTTTGAAAGGATTAAAATAGTGTGGAAGTTAGTTAAAGCGGAACTCGAATATTATAAGTTTCCATTAATTTTATGTTATGCATTCTATATTAGCGTAACCTGTATTTACTTATTGTTAATGAAATTCGGGATTGCCATCCCTGATTCATTAAGTATGAATATATTTATGAATTTGAGTTTTATATTACCTAACATTTTTGTATTTTTTATTTTTATTGCATTATACATTGACTTTAAGGAGAGCAGGATCAAGCAAGTCATTGAACTTCCAGTCCCAATGATTCAGATAGGAATAGCTAGGTTGATTGTACCATTGTTAACAATTATACTTGGCTGGCTATTAATTTTCTTTTGTATATTTCTATTGTTATTTTTTGACATGGACTTAAGAGCTAGTCTTTATGAAAACACAATTACCAGGAGCAATTTTACATTATTTTTCATCAAGTATTCATGGCGTTGTTTGCTTATCACATATTGCATTAGGTTATTCTCTGAATGGCAGGGTCGTATACTTATCTTCAGTCTAATAATTCTTTATATCATTGGATTACTTGCTGTTGTGAATACTCCATTGGAATCCCAGATAGGCTCGTATCTCCAAGAAGTATATTCAAGCCATTTTGGAATCGGATTTACCATAATCCTGCCTTTTATCTTAGCAAGTTTAATTCATATCTTTTTCGTGTTAAGGAAATCATTCTTACAATAATTTTGACAGGAACCAGGCTATGTGGAAAATAATAAAAACTGAACTCGCGTACATTAAATGGTGGATTATCATCAGCTGTTCAGCATTGGTTATCCTGATTGTGGTGTTAAAGGTTTACAAATTAATAGATGTACTGAACTATGGTTGCGACCTCGATTGGTACTTTACTTACATTTTTGGGGATTGGGGTATCGCACCAATTTATATCCAGTTTGTCTGTGCTTTTGTTACTCTGGTGCTGTTTTATTCCTACATTAAGGATCGGAGACTCAGGCAATACGCGGTTCTACCGGTTAAGACTTATAATCTGATTTTCACTCCCATAGGATCGCTGTTTATAATATGTACGATCTATGCGGCTATTGGTATAATAAACTCGCCAGTATTTATTCTGGACCTCCTTGAGTTTAATCAATATACTGATTTCACTGATCCATACTGGCCTTTGGAAATATTCAAATCTATTTACTGCTTTGAGTATTTTATGAGCATTCCGTTTTCACTGATTATTCTGCCATGGTTGTTCACTGAACGATGGGGCAGGATTTATGTTATTGCTGTTGCCGCCGCGATGGTCATCAATGGTTATATAATTCCGCTTTTTAACGTGCAGCTTTCGTGGACAATAGTAGAAACTTTGCAGGATTGGGAATCAGTATGTTGGCCTGTTTATCTGATTTTAAACCCACTCTTAATGCTGCTACTCTATTTTTCATTCCGAACCAGGAGAACATTCCTATCCTAAAACAGGATCACGCGTATGTGGAAAATTATTAAAACTGAACTTTTGTACGTTAAATGGTGGATCATCGGAAATTGTGCTATTCCATGTCGAATAGGGCTGGATCCAGTACGATGTCGGATCCAATGGATGATTGTTTTGAGGAAAATACTCGCTGTCTCATCTTATATCGCCCATATTATTGCAAGAGGCAGTTAGAAGAATGCCTTGCGAATATTCCATGATAATCAATGGCAAATCACATACAGCGAAATCTTAACTCATCCTTAAATTGCCTGGAGGATCACAATGAAGCATCAATTCAACATCATCGTAACTATACTGGCAGGGGTATTCCTTTTAATCACACCCGTATTGGGAAGTCAGGAGAATCTTGCAGCTTTGGATGACGGCGGTTCAGGCACAGATGTCATCGGTCAATCTTCCGTTTCTGACAGTTGGATACGCACATGGGGTGAACCTGGAAACTGCTTTGTCAACCAGGTTGTGATCGATCAGGATGGAAATTTATATGTTGTTGGTGCATTTAAGGAAACCGTCGATTTCGATCCCGGTCCCGAAGTTGACGAACATTCATCGAACGGTGATCTGGACTTATTTTTCTCTAAATTTGATTCATCAGGAAATTTATTATGGACCCGCACGTGGGGAGGGCCTGAAACTGAACGGCATCTCAGGATTGCTCTCGACGGCACGGGCATGGTTTATCTTGCAGGCGATTTTAGAGGTATGATTGATTTCGATCCGGGTGCCTCTGTCACATCAGCCGTATCCAGTGGAGAGAGCGATGTCTTTTTGTGCAAATATGACATTGAGGGCAATTTCAAATGGGTGAAGACCTGGGGTGGAGATAATTATGCGATATGCAGTGGAGTGGCGGTGGACGAACTGGGTCAGATCTTTGTCGCAGGTTTATTTGATGGGAATGTTGACTTCGATCCCGGTTCAGGGAGCACCATAGCCAGCCCCGATGGTGAATATTTGGGAGTCAGTCTTAGCAAGTTTGATTCCATGGGCGATTTCAAGTGGGTTCGCGTGTGGGGCGGGAACGAAATTCCAGGTGAAGTGTGCACTGATATCTGTGTCGATGGTAATGGAGATATTTATGCCATCGGAGCCTTTACAGGATCAATCGATTTCGACCCCGGTCCTGAAATGGAAAAGCGCACGTCAAATGGTGAATGGGATACATTCCTGACCAAATTCGACAGCAGGGGTGTTTTCCTGTGGGCACGCACATGGGGCGGTCATTACGATGATCTCGCAGATAGAGTTGTTATTGATATAAATGGCGACATTCATGTGTCAGGCACGTGTTCGACAGTAGGCAGTACATTTGATGCGCCTTGTGTTGGTGAGGGAATTAATCAGCCTGTTTCTGAGGACACTAAGTATCGGTTTCTATCTTTGTTCGATTCTTCCGGTAGTCTCCTTTGGGCGCGTGAATGGGGAGGATTGGGGATGTCGCTCTCAACCGATCTTGTAGTCGATGCTGCAGGAAGTACATACATCAGTGAGTCCCATCAGGTGATCGGCGGGCTGGATCTTCAATCAGGGCTTTTTAATATAGGCGAAAATTATGCGAGTTCTGTGATCAAGTTCGACCTCAGTGGCAATTATCAGGGATACAGCATCCCCGGGGATTTCTACGGCTCGGATGGCCTTCATCTTGCTGTCGACAACGCAGGTATACTCTTTGTGGTGGGAACAGTTAGCGAAAACGTGAATTTCTACAACCAACTGTTTATCGAAGATCATTCAGGCAGCGATAATCATGGAGTGTTTCTAATAAAACTCCCTATTTGATGGATCACCGGGAGGGTTTCCCTTGTTTTACCCACCCCCCCGCGCCAATCGGCTCTGAATATGTCCTATTAGTAAGTAGAGAACAAACAATTCGACAAAAAACGCGTGGCGTCGACACGCTGAGTGAGACATCTCAATCCCGCAAGCCTTAAAAATCTCCGGGTCGAACGTGCTTGTCGACGGCACCCAGGTGGTTTTGAGATGATGCACCAACAAGCTTGTCCGG
>DAOVJF010000460.1 GCA_030673355.1 Planctomycetota bacterium
AGATCTCAACACTTCTCTCAGGTGACGCTATTCTGAATCTCGACATCATGACAGGTGCACATCTCGAGGAATGCCTTACGAGAATCAACCTTGCACTGTCAGCCCAGTTGGAGAGGTGAAGTGATGTCGGGTTCCTGTTCCTGATATATTAGTCTGTAGAAACAGGAAAATAAAAAATAACCATAAGGAGGAATGTCATGGGCGGAGTCGGAAAAGGTTGTCTCGCGTTAGGTCTTATAGGTCTACTGGCACTCGCGTGGGTGGTCTACTCGGCGAGCAATCTGGAGCGTCCTGCGGAATCTGAGTTTACGGACACCACCGTTTCCAACTACCTCGATTACGCACCCGAATTTAATGAAAATGTGCAGGTGGCCAGGAAGGGGAGTCCTGCCGAGGATTTCACTTACCCGACAATCTCCGGACAGGTGATCCGGTTGTCAGATTACATCGGACGGAAGCATGTCATTCTTGATTTCTGGGCGACATGGTGCGATCCCTGCCGCAGGGAACTTCCCGAACTGCAGGATTTTTATGAAGAACATGGGGATCAGATCGAAATAATCGCAATCACAAGTGAGGGCGCAAGCGCAAAACAGGCCATTAAGCAAATGGTAGCCAGCATGGGCCTCCGGTTCCCTGTCATGCATGACCCATCCAGGGAGATTTCCAGAATTTATCCTACAAGAGGAATTCCGTTCCTGGTCTTCATCGATATCGACGGTACCCTTCGCGCGACCTTCACAGGCTATAGCAATCGCCTTGACGAACTTGTGGCCGAGGCATTCGGGATATAAAAAAAACCGCTTCCTCACTGGCTGCGGTTTTCATGTGATATTTGGTCCGTAAACGGGTCGGACTTTTAAGTAATTATTCAGCAGCACCCGCTTTGACCGACTCAAAATATCTGTCCATTTCATATATGTCGCTTCCTTCTACGAAGCTTAAATCGTGGCGATCCACGAAGTAGTCAATCTCATTACCGCTTAATTTTCCAGTTGATACCCTGTATACCCAAATAAGGAGCGAGGTACTCAGTATTGCCATTATTGATTGTGCGATTAAAACTGCCATTTTTCATGCTCCTTATGTTGTTATTTTTCAATTTCATCTGGTTTATTGCAGGAACCGTTCCAATAACTTAAAAGGAGAACTAAACAGGCTTCGATCACCTGAATTTCCCCTGTTTATCGATAATTAATTCGATTTTAGGGACAAATTGGCTATTTTTATTCAAAATTTCCTAACCTCGAAAATACGAAATCTCTCTATTTGAGAGCAATTCTACTTGAATTTATATAGATCACGGGGACATGCCGTATGGCGCTTTTTTAAGTGCTGGATATATAGAACACCGGGGACATGCCATTTTTCTCCAGTGTTAAACCTGACTTTACCATTGCATATCAAGGGAAAAATGCCTTGTCCCCGAATTCCCATTTTTGAATTTGGAGTTAATCGGGACCTGGTTTTACTTACTCGGACGGAATGTTTCCCTCTTCTTCAATCATTTTCAGGAACGATTCAACGACTTCGGGATGGAACTGGGTCCCGGAATATTTTTTAAGCTCTGCTATCGCTTTCTCATTTGGCATTGCCACCCTGTAGACCCTTGTCGATGTCATCGCGTCCCACGCGTCCGCTGTCTGGACAATGTAACCCTCGATCGAAATTTCATCGCCCTTCGTCCCCCTTGGATAACCGCTGCCGTCATAATGTTCCTGCGACCCGGAAAGAATAGCAAGCTCATCCACGAGGAAACTTAATCCCCTGACTATATCCTCCGACAGTTCAGCATGCAGCTTGATATGTTCGTACTCCTCATCTGTCAATCTTCCCGGTTTTAACAGGACTGCCTCCCGGATGCCGATTTTCCCGATATCATGAAGAAGGGCGGCTGATTCAAGCATCACTATCCGGTCTTCGGACAAACCCATAGCTCTTCCGCATCGCACACTGTATTCCGCCACCCGTTCCGAATGACCGCGCGTGTATTTATCCTTTGCCTCAAGCGCCCTTACAAGAGCGTTGACCGTTTCACGGTACGCGTTGCGTAATTGCCGAACCATCCGGAGATGCGCGATACTTATCGCCGCCAATGCAGCGAACGCCTGCATGAGTTCGGCGTCATCATCCACGAACAGGTGTTTTGCGGCACGGCTGTCGAGATAAACGACGCCGAGTTTCTGCTGACCCTTGTCTGTTTCCGCGATCAATGGCGCTACGAGCACCGACAGTATCTGGAATGCCACAACGCTCGACGCGTGTTTAAATTCCGGATCGGTCTGGACATTCGGATTGATAATCACCTTTCCCGTATCGAACGCTTTTTTCGCGATTGTGTTACAGATCTCCAGATCATCACCTGTAGGAGCCTTTGAACTGCCACCCTCGATTGTCGCCGGTTCCAGTGCCTGCCTGCTTTCATTCCACATTAATATGTATCCGCGTTCAGCTTCTGTCAGACGCATAGCATCGAACAGCGTGGTTTCCAGAACGTCGATCGGTTTTTCAGCCCGCACCAGGTTACTCGCGCACCTCGCCACAATATGCGCACGTTCGGAATGTTCAGCAAGGTGCTCTACAGCATGACGGACCCGTGCGCAGAGAGGGTCGCTCTTATCCCCGCATATCTTCTCCTCAAGTTCTTTGAGAGCCTGTAACGCCTCATCACCGGGATTAAGCCCGAGGAGCAATTCAGATTCAGGATTGGGATTCTCAGCCATTGCTCAATAATACATCGAAAAGAATATGTTAGCGACTCATGAACTTCTTTAAATTTATTATCATCCAACCATTGATAAAAGTTACTCATCTGTGCCGTTAGCTTCCAACGTGCCGTTAGCTTCCAGC
>DAOVJF010000505.1 GCA_030673355.1 Planctomycetota bacterium
ATTTCACCGATGGAGGCGGGCGAAAAGAGATGTCCCCGATCTCGAATCAATATTTAATAAACAGGATTGGTCTTAGGACGGGTAATGAAATCATGTTGAAAAATTTTTCCTAATTTGCACTATTCCCGAAATCGTATGTAAATTCATACCTCTCATCCAGGTCCCTCTTCAGGCATAAATCGCAGATCTCCACTAAATGGTCGGGCGCGTTCGGGTTCAATTCCTTGATCGGCTGCGGTTCCTCCTCCCGAATCAGCCTGATTAACTCCGATTCGACAGGCGCATTAAACGGCAGGCGTCCGGTGAGCATCCTGTAGAGGATCACACCCGCACCCCAAACATCAGCCTTCGGGGTAGGATTTCCATCGAGCTGCTCAGGGGGCATGTAGTAAAGTGTTCCGGCACGGAGGGATTTAGGGTCAAGCTTGTCCTGGTAATTGGCGAATCCGAAATCGGTTAGTGTCAGATGACCGGTACCGTTATGAATGATGAAATTGGCCGGTTTGATATCCCTGTGACAGATATTTTTTTCATCGAAATACTTAAAGATTGAGAGAATCTGCGAGATTATACGTTCCGTATTTTTCGGGGGCAGCGGCGTAAATCCGGCCAGGTCGATAATTTCCTCGAGGTTTTTTCCTTCGAGAATCTGCATGACGAAGAAAAAGATATTATGCAGACGGCTGTACTCGATGGAATAGACCTTCACAACATTGGGATGGTCGAGTTCCATCAGGAATTCGGCCTCGGCCAGTTGCTTCTTGTATGATTTGTCCTGATCGGTTGGGATTTTCAGAGCGACCAGACCGTTTACCTTTCCGCTGATTCCTTCAAGGTCTTCCGCCGCGTATACCGTCGCGTAAGCGCCTTTTCCAAGTTGATACTTAACACCAAACTCGTTTAGCTTTTGATTGAGAAACGTCTGTGGCTGCATACTGATAAAAACAACTCCTTATTAATGTTGCTCCCGTGTAAACCCCGGCGCAGAATTATAGCAGGATCACTCTTAGCCTACAATACCGTTATTTAATTTACCTAAAAAGTTTAAAGATAACGGATTAACCTTGATTAAGTTGCCTTAAACCTGTTGTTAATCCGTGCCGGAATCGTTTGGTTCAAGGGTTTCTAGAAATTCAATGAGATTATTGTAACGCTCCAGGATAAAAACGTTTTCCGGCTCGATTTCCAGCGCGATCTCAAGTTCCATTTTAGAACTTTCAATGTTCCCCTCCGCGAAGTAAATCTCCGCGATGTATAGATGGTACAGGCTGTTTTGAGGGTTGGCATCGATCAACTCCTGGAAAATGATCTTAGCATCGCTGAGGTTCCCGGCTTTTGTAAGGCTGACTGCCAGTATTCCCCTGGGTGCAAGAGCACTTTCTCCCGGATTGTAGTCAGGTTGGAATTCAAGACATAACCCGGCAAAATCGATAGTAAATCCGTGCTCGTCATGGCGGTCCGCGAAAAGGGCAAGATTGTAGCAGGCAGCGGCGTATCGATCGTAAACTTCCTCCTCAAACGGTGCGAGGTGATCCCTGTCGATATCGAGCAACGCCCGGAATTTGAATTCCTCAAGACCGAACGCCAGCCGTGGATGGTCTGAAAAATTAACTTCCGTATCCCATTCGATTTCGAGCACCGGGCCGTCGAGAACCATATGCCACGGTCCATCCGTAAGGATCGGTTCGTATAACGGATCCCAGACGGTCATGAATACCCGGTAAACATGCCGGTTTTCACGTATGATCGATTCAAGCATTTTCACCCTTAGCTCATCACCCTCATAACGTTGATCGAGACCGTCATCGGTTGGGAGTTCAATCGATGGCTGATCGCGCCTGACATCATTCCAAAACCAGCTACTGCTGATCCCGAGTGCGTCGGTACCGATTACCGCAACGTCTTTGTCAACCCCCTCCACCCATTTCCAGTACCAGTACAGGAATATTTCATCGCCGCCGGTCACGAGGATATTTTTCTCAGGTTCCGGGCGCATCGACGCGAGCACATCGTGGGAATAGATGTACCCCGCGATATTGTCGCTCATGTCGCTGACCCTGTAGTTCTGCCTGAACGCCAGGGTTCCGAACAGGAGGATCAATCCAACCGCGATTATTGTGTAAACGACTTTCGATGGTGGCGATTTGAATTTGAACCACATTGGCGCCCTGGAGAATCCGATTGCGACAAGCACCGCGATCGCGAGGTACCAGGGGATGAAATAAACCTCGAGGAAGAATACACTCCCCCGGTCGATCCCGGCGAAATAGATGATGAATACCGTGTTCATCAGGAAAAGTGCGAGGAGTGTCGCAACAAGCGCGGGCCGGTGCGGGGACCTCTTAAAGAAAATGCTGAATCCTGGCAGGGCGAATAAAATCACCATGGGTCCGTACTGTAGAAATGACCAGAATATGAATTTTGTGAGGACATCAAGCGGGGTTAC
>DAOVJF010000252.1 GCA_030673355.1 Planctomycetota bacterium
CCAGGGACAATCGGGGAGATAACCAAATCGCTCGACATCCTGGTTAAGCAAAACGAAGGCCACGGTCGCGACAACCGTCCCCCCATCCTGATCCTCCCTCACGCCGGATGGGCTTACTCCGGCCTTGCGGCTGTCAGGGGCCTGATGTCGCTTGTTTTATCACCCCCGAAACGGGTGGTTTTAATTGGCCCCGCCCACCGGCATTACTTCATGGGCTTTTCCCTGGGAGGCTATGAAAAATACCAGACCCCGCTCGGGGATGTAATCGTCGACCAGGACCTTCTCAGCACACTCGAAAGCGCGACAGGATTCGAATTTGTTCCCGAAGCCCACGAAAATGAACATTCACTCGAGGTTATTCTCCCCATGCTCCAGCATGTTGTCCCTGGAGAGGTAAAAATCCTCCCAATTCTTGCCGGCAGCACTGCAAGGGCGAATATCAGTAACCTGGCGAACGCTCTCGCCGCCAACCTCGATCCTTTAACGGATGTACTGCTCATCTCATCCGATCTGAGCCACTTCTACGGATATGACGAAGCCCGTGAGCTCGACCAGAAAACTCTGGAATTAATTCTGAAGGAGGACGTCGCTTCAATTATCGATCAATCCGGCGAAGGCGGACGGCTGGCGTGCGGATTTTCCGGGATTTGCGTGGCAATTGAACTCTCGAAACTCTGGTCGCTCGGTCAACCTGAAGTCCTGATATACTATAATTCCGGTGATTCCGGCGGAGACCGGAACGGTGTGGTAGGATATGCGGCGCTGGCTTATCCGTCACCGGATCTTGCAAGCGCGTAAAAACAGACACGAGCGAGGTCTGCACCATGCAACAGGACAAAAACACATCCGGTGAGAAAAATGATCTTCCTGGGATTTCACCTGAATCGAGGAAGTACCTTCTCGATATTGCCAGGGAGGAAGTAAGGCGACACGTTTACGGGGAACCGCCACAGAAACTGGTTTACAGCGATCCGGTTTTAAAGGACACCTGGGGAGCGTTCGTCACCTTGAAAATAAACAGTGAACTCCGGGGCTGCATTGGAAACCTGGTTTCCGACAAATCACTCCCAGAGACCATTGTGGAAATGGCTGTTAAGTCCGCAGCGTCGGACCCACGATTTCCACCACTGTCCGCGGCGGAATTTGAAAATGTCAGTTTCGACATCTCAGTAATGGGCCCGCTCAGGGAAGTCAAGGATATAAAAGATATCGTCATAGGCCGCGACGGGCTGGTAATAGAACAGGCGGGCAGCCATGGATTGCTGTTACCCCAGGTCGCGACTGAGCACAACATGGGTGTTCCGGATTTTATCTCTCAGACCTGTTTGAAAGCCGGCCTTGCACCCGATGCCTGGAAACGTGGAGCGAAGATCTATAAGTTCGCTGCGGAAGTTTTTTAATAAGTTGGAACCAGTACACATTTTTTTTTACACTAAAGTTTCAAACCCGGAATCAATGGTCGCGAAAGTAATCGACGGGAAATCGCTTGTCAACAGCCTAATACGCCGGATCAAGCGCGATGCGGAACAACTCCGCAAGCAACACCATATCGAGGTTGGACTTGGAATCCTCCTGGTTACCGGAGACCAGGTTTCGATGGCTGATACCGGGAGGGTCGCCGATCTGGCCGAGCAGGCGGGAATTAAAGTTCACCTGGAACGGGTGGCCCAGCGAAACGTAGGAAGGCGGTTTTATCCGACGCTTGAGGAATACAAGCGAAGTCCATTCATCCAGGGTATTTACATCCAGCTTCCGTTACCGACAGAGATCATCCCATTGTCGGAGGTCATGGCGCGCCTGCCGCTTGAAAAAGATGTCGCGGGACTTCATTTCCTGAATCGCGGGATGGCGACCTATTCCCCTCATGAAGTCGATAAAATCATCCACCCGCCCGAGATCCTGGCTGTCCGGGAGACTCTGAAAGAATGTGAGTTCGAATTAAAAGGGGGCAATGCCGTTGTGGTCGGATCGGATGCGACCGCCGGGACGGTCAAAATGCTTTCAAACTTCCTTTTCGACAAGGGCTGTAATGTAAAACTCCTCAAATTTTCCAACATCTCGACAACTACTGAAAATGGCCAGAGACGAACCCTCAGATCCCTTGACAATGAAAAAATAGAGGCACCCGGGATCATTAATCCCGAAGGTGAAGCGGTAATCACCTGCACTAATCAGGCAATATGGCTTTCGAGTTCAAGGCTTAAACCAAAAAGTATTGTGATCGATATGGGCTATAAATTCAGTCGCGGACGAGTATCCGGCGACTGTGATTTTACAAATGTCTCGAAATCAGCGAGTTATATAACACCGGTACCCGGCGGCGTCAGGAGTATCACACACGCCATGATACTCAATAACCTGATCGAACTTATTAACCGTCAAATGGAAATAAAAGAAGGGGGGAAGAGCAAGGGTTTAAAGCGCAGGTTCCATGAAAATAAGTAAATTACAGGATGGTACCGGCTAGGCTCCCTCATTACGTAATTGACCGGTGCCTTCGCCAAGTGCAATCGACACAGCCTCGTAAGGCGTATTAACAATTACAAATCCCTCATCTTTGCCCGTCGGACTTTTAACGTCCCAGCCTCCAAGCGATACAACGGGTTTTCCCATCTTGAAAGCGATAGACAATTCGCTCAATGTCCCCCAACTACCACCTACCCCGATTACCCCGTCGCCGGTTGCGGCAACGATGTTGTTCCTTGCATGCCCGAGTCCCGTGGGTATAACGATATCAATAAATTCATTTGCAGCCTGTTTTTCATAAAAAGGGATGATTCCGATTGTCATTCCACCTTCTTCCTTTGAGCCCCGGCATGCCGCTTCCATGCTTCCCCCGAGACCGCCGCATACAAGTATCGCTCCCCGCCTACCAATTTCCCGCCCAACCTCATAGGCAAGCTCCGCTTCCTTATCCGACGGGAACGCGCCGCAGCAAACAGAAATCATCTTTTTTTGCCTTATGTTTTTTTGGGAAAGGTCATATGCTCGCATTTCTGTTTTCCTTTTTTTTATTTACTGACGGAATGGCTTAATCGTTTAATTCCCAGGCAATTTTTCCTTTGTACATTGTCCACAGGACTTTTCCGAATAGATTCCTGTTCAGGAAAGAACTGTTTCGGGCTTTCGATTCAAACTCCTCAGGATCGACCACCCATTCACGGTCGAGATCCACCAGTACCAAATCGGCACGGGACCCTTCGAATAAACCGATCCTCTCGAGATGAAAAATTTCCCTCGGTTTAATTGACATCCCGTCTATCAGCCTTGAAAGGGGTAAATTCCCATTTTTAATGAGTTCCGTATAGCAAACGCCAAATGATGTCTCGAGCCCGATTACACCAAAAGGGGCTTTTAAAAGGTCCTTTGATTTTTCTTCGATTGTATGCGGCGCGTGATCGGTGGCGATACAGTCGATAGTCCCGTCCCTGAAACCCTCGATCAGGGCCAGGCGGTCCTCCTCGAACCCAAGCGGTGGATTCATTTTCGCATATGTTGTTAAATCGGGTACGATATCGACTGTCAGCGCCAGGTGATGCGGGGTGACCTCAGCGGTGATGTTAACCCCATCGGCTTTAGCCTGCCTGATAACATCGAGGGATTGTTCGACCGATACATGGCAAAAATGCACATGGCCACCGATACTGCCGGCGAGATCGCAGTCTCGTTCGATCATCGACGTCTCACGTTGAGCGTTCCAACCTGGCAAATCGAGTGACTCGGCTATTATTCCTCCCCTGATAATCCCACTTAAACCGATTGTCGGATTCTCAGCGTGGCTGGCGACTGGAATTCCATTCTCCTGCCCGCTTCGAAGCGCAGCTTTCATAAATACAGGTTCTATTACCGGCTGACCATCATCGGTAAATGCCACGGCACCAGCTTCGAAGAGTGAATCCAGGTCCGTGAGTACACGGGTATCGGTCCCCACAGTGATGGCTCCCATCACCCGAAGTTCCAACGGCTCATCACGGGTCAGATCCTTGACGATCTCCGGTCGATCCACAGCCGGATTTGTATTGGGCATCTGGATAACACACGTGAACCCACCAGCAAGGGCTGCACGCGATCCCGATTCGATATCTTCCTTTTCGGTTTGCCCGGGGGTCCTGAAATGTACATGAGGATCGCAGAAGGATGGAAAAAGGTACTTGCCGTCAGCCTCGATAATTGAATCCTGATCACCGTCGTGTGCAAGCTTTCCACCAATTTTACCGATTAACCCATCCCTGATTAAGACGTCCCCTACGGAATCGATTTTCTGCGAAGGGTCGAACAGGTGGGCGTTTCGGATGCAGATTGAACCATCGGCCGATACCATGCAGATATTGTACCTTATTAAATCATGTGTGACTATTTTCCCGCCCTGGAAAATATATTACACGGTTAAAACGTGTATCGCCTGACTATGTTGTAGGAATCCCAGGCGACCCTCCAGGCCCCGTCAATTTTGACAAGAGCGAAATGAACGGTCGATGCGTGACGGTCGTTCGGAGCAATATGAGTTGTGTATGCCCGTACGAATGCCTGCGGGCCGTCAAGGGTGATATCGATCTCGGCAATAGAATACTCAAGGCTTCCGATACTCGCCCAGTAATTACCGACTTCCCTTCTGGTTTCGTTATAGTCATATACATGCTGGAAAACCCCGTCCTCGAAGGCAAATTCCTGGTAGGAATCCAGGCACATAGCCATTCGCCAGTCGATGTCGCGGGCATTGAAACTGGCCTCGTACAGGTTAAAACAGTCTTCGATCGCCGCGAGGTCGCGTCGTTCGGAGTAAGTCAGGATTTCAGTAGCGCTATCAGGATTTCCCTGGGCGAATACAGGCGGGATTGTCAGTGAAATTATAACCAGAATTCCAACAATTGGCAGTGGTATTTTAATCGACATATCTTTCTCCCGGTTCGGTGAGAATTTCGGTAAAAGGACTGCAATGTTAACTGTAACCAATCTGGAAACGCTTAAAATTTTTTAAAAAAAA
>DAOVJF010000624.1 GCA_030673355.1 Planctomycetota bacterium
ATCGGCGCGAATCTTGCGGTTGTCGCTATTTCGGAAGAAAACCTCGATGAGGTTGGAAATACCGCAAGCTGCCTGGTGCTTCTAAGTCCCGGGATTAACTACCACGAAGTCCGGCCGCTCGCGTACGCCCGCGATCTCGGCCATATACCGGTATATATCGCATCGGCGGAAGAGGATACCCAGAGCTACCGTGGATCGCAGAGTCTCAGCCAGGCAGCCCGGGGAGGGGAATTATTTTCATTCCCTGGATCAGACCATGGCACCGACCTTTTCGATGTCCATATGAATTTCATGGACGACCTGATAGCATGGCTGGAAATTAACATAATGAAGAACACCGAAAGCGTTGTGACAATCGCACCGGAAGTGCCGGATGAAAGCACCGATCCGGAAGGCGAATAAACCGGAAATGACCGAGAAACAGCATACGCTCAACGATGTAGCGATAATCGAAGGTATGGGTGTATTCACGGGAGCCCAGGTGAGGGTAGAAATTCATCCCGCGCCGGTCGATCACGGCCCGTCGTTTGAGCAGGTGCTGAACGAAACGAGCACACAAATCGGGGTAAATGTAAAAAATATTATCGAGACCGAAAACAGGACGGTACTGGGCGACATTGAGAAGCCTGAATGCCAGGTGAATCTGGTTGAACACGTACTCGGTACACTGCACGGCCTTGGCGTGGATAACGCGCTGATCAGGGTTAATTCAAACGAGGTGCCGCTTATCGATGGGTCCGCACTGCCTTTCATAAACGCTGTCGACAAGGTCGGGCTGAGGGAACAGGATGCTGAGCGAAAGGAAATTGTTATTGAGAAACCATTATTCATCGATGACAACGCGCTTCTGATGGCGCTTCCGAGCAACACTTTAAAAATCACTTATTTCCTCGACCATCCGAGAGATTTCGTGGGGAAACGTATCACGCATATCGAGGTCACACCGGACAATTTCCGTAAACGTATCGGTCCGGCACGAACATTTATTAAGGCTGAGAAAGTCAAGGACCTGGTCGATACCGGCGCTGTCAAGCATGACGACCAGAGCCAGGTATTGGTAATTCACAAGGACAAGGTTTCACAACCGCTCAGGTTCGCGGATGAATTCTGCTATCACAAGATGCTTGATATTCTGGGAGATTTATATCTTGGCGGCAGGCGAATCCGCGGCCACATTATCGGTGTACGCTCAGGGCATTACCAGAACAGGAAGATGATCAGGAAGATCGTGGAGGAGTATTTGTGAGTCGGGGCCATATTACGCCTGCGTGTCAGAGCCGCGAGTGTCAATG
>DAOVJF010000565.1 GCA_030673355.1 Planctomycetota bacterium
CACCCGGAACCAGTGCTGACGTTGATTCAATGACATCCCGGGCTGGCAATCATAATCTATTGCATTACAGTTTGATTTATATCGACGCATCGAATCCCGAAGAAATTGATTTCGAGATCGTCCCGGTTCGTGAGACCTCTATCCACTGGAATGTCCTCTCATGGCTGGAGCAGGGTCCATGCACCGATTGCCTCAAGATCACAGGGATCGAACAATCCGGGTCGGGAACCGTGCTCATCGACATCGAAATTTCACACCCGTTCGATAATCTCCACGTGACCGGATTCGATTTCCGCGGCATCGCAATGTTCTCCGGAAGTCACAGCTTCCCCGTATCCACGCTCAACACACCGGATCGATCGCTCGGCGACGGTGAACTGGTCAACGCGGACGGATACACGACTCTCTACAATTTCACTACCGCAGGCTCGGGTCCGGACGGCACGCAGGGATACATTAAGTGTAAATTCGCAACCGATCTGCCCCCAAACGCCCTTTTGAACGGTTACAAGCGGTTCATTTCCGCCGGTGATGAAAACACGCGAAACGCATTTTATATCGGTGACGCGATCACTGTCACTCACGAGATCGACATGCCGGACGATGAATTCATTGTCGGCTACGCTGTCGACGCTTCCTGGGCTCCACCGATAAACAAACCGGTCGATGACCCAATAGCGGATTTCGGTCCCGATGCAAACTGCACTGAGGCGTGGAAGATAGATATTCAGGATCTGGGACCCGGGCTCGATGCGCAGGGTGGGATAACGAGACTCCAGATCGACGTTTATGACTGGCAGGGGAAGGATGATGCGCATCCGGTTCTGGTCGAATGCCCGGAGCTGTTCGACGGTGAAGTTGAGGGGACATGGGTTTCGGATGAAGACGGATTTACGCGATACGAGGCTGAGATCGAGAATGTCAAGCTGGCTTCGACCGGGGATTACCTGTGTCTGATCAGGAAGGAAGCTCAGGAGCACGATCCGGTCGGCGAACCATGGCAGGACTTGACGGCATATCTTGTGTTCCCTATCGAAGTAGGCTGGTATCCCGGTTACCCGATCGATGTCACGCCACCGTGGTTGAATTTCTCTCCACGGGATATTTGTGTGGATGGCAACTATGCTTATATAGCCGGTAGTCTAAACGGGCTGCATATATTCGATATCACCGATCCCGAAAACCCGGTCTGGGTGAACCGGGTTGATACCGATGCTAGAACCGATGAAGTTGCTGTATCGGGAAGTTACGCGCTTGTCGCGAGTACTCTGACGGGTGATCCTGATTTCAGTAAGCTTGATATAATTGATATCGACCCTCCTGAATCGGCTCATATTATCAACACAGTGAATTCGAGTGGTTATGTCTGTGGACTCGCGGTATCAGGAGGCCTTGCGTGCATGATTACCCGGGTACAAGGCGGGCCGAGCCTTCTTATAATCGATATTGACCCTCCGGAATCGGCTCATAGTGTCAAATCATTCGGTCTGCCCTGGGCTTCCTGCGGTGAAGTCGCGGCATCGGGAGGTTACGCTTACGTCCCGACTGCATATGGACTTTGGATATTCGATATCGACCCTCCGGAATCGGCTTGGTTCAAAGAAGCAGATGTGGATGTTAATGGTGGGATCGCGGTTTCGGGAGGTTATGCATACGCCACAGTCGGGGTTTCGGTACTCGAGATAATCGATATCGACCCGCCGGAATCGGCTTACATCGTGAATTCAATCGATATGCCTGGTTCAGCCGAAGAAATCGTGGCCGCAGGGGGGTACGTGTATGCCGTTAGTCAATTCCAACTTGATATTTTCGATGTTTACCCTCCGGAATCGGCTTACATTATCGATTCAGTCAATCTGGCCGGTAATGATGTCACTGCAATTGCGGTATCGGGAGGCTATGCGTACGTCGGGG
>DAOVJF010000294.1 GCA_030673355.1 Planctomycetota bacterium
AAACCACCATCACATCACCGCCAGCTTTCAGCAATAATTCTATTTTGCGAAGCGCAACTTCACCACCGCCAACCACTAAACAGCGCTGGCTGCGAATATTCATAAAAACAGGGAAAAAATCCATAAAACACGCCTAAATTTAAATTTTTACGATTATATCGCAAATTCCCAGCTTGATATTCGGCCGGGTTTTTCTAGCGTCCTCGATACAAATTTTCATCAGCCTTCCGATTCCACGCTGGTCGAGTACCTGGAATGGATCGACCGGCAGAAGCCCCTTGTCGACATACATCTGCAGTAGCTGGGCGGTATCATCGCGTGATATCCCCATTGCTGTCTGTGTAAGGTCGTTCGTGCCGAAGCTGAAGAATTCCGCGACTTGGGCTATCTCATCGCTTGTAAGCGCGGCGCGGGGAATCTCGATCATCGTTCCATATAAATAATCAACCTTGACTCCCTGCTCCTTCATGACTTTCTCTGCCGTACCCCGGACAATGGGCTCAAGTTCCCTGAGTTCATTAACTTCCATCGTCAGAGGGACCATAATCTCGGGTTTTGGATCGAATCCTTTTTTCTTTCGGATACATGCAGCTTCAAAGATCGCGCGTGACTGGGTTTCAGGAATTATCGGGAACATAATTCCAAGGCGGCATCCACGAGTACCGAGCATCGGGTTCGCTTCATCGATCGATTTCCGAAGTTCACCCATATCCCTGATCCGCTTTATTTCCGCCTTCGATTTCGCGGCCTCGATCATCCGTTCGATATCCTTGTCCGACGGCAGGAACTCATGGAACGGAGGGTCGATAAGGCGGATCGTGGTCGGGAGACCGTCCATCGCCTCGAACACGCCAAGAAAATCCTCCCGCTGGGCTACTAGTAACTTCGCAACAAGCTGATCGAGTTTCCTGAGCCTGGCTTTGGATGGATTTTCATCCGATAGAATCAGGATCAGTTCCGCGACAAGCATCTTGCGTTCACCGCCGAACTGGTGCTCGGTGCGGCAGAGCCCGATCCCTTCGGCGCCAAGTTTCCTGGCAAGCGCCGCCTCCTCATAATTATCGGCGTTAGCCCTGACCCCGAGCCTTCGAAGGCCATCAGCCCACTTCATAATATCTTCGAAATATTTCCCCGGTTCAGGTGTCCGGACCAATTCAAGTTTCGCGTCGATCACAAGCCCTTTAGACCCGTCGATTGTTATGACATCACCTTCCCTGAATGTTTTCCCGCTGAGTTTCAGGATTTTCTTTTTCGAATCGACAATCGCTTCCTTGCATCCCGCGACACAGGGTTTACCCATCTGGCGCGCGACAACCGCCGCGTGCGATGTCATGCCCCCCTGGCTGGTAAGGATTCCCTCGGAACCATACATCCCCGGGAAATCATCCGGGTTTGTCTCATTCCGGACAAGGATCATCATGGGTTTCGGCTGTTTACTCCTGGACGCTTCCGCAATCAATTTGAGAATCCTTCCGGTCGAGAAAACAATCATCCCTTGGGCGGCACCGGGGCTGGCGTTCAGTCCCTTCCCGACAATTTTGTCGTCGTAATTCTGACCAGTCTTAATTCGAGGCAGGAGGCATTGAACGAGCAATGCCGGATCGACCTGCATCACTGCTTCATCCCTTGTGATCAGCCTCTCATTAACCATGTCACTAGCAATTCTGACAGCCGCCGGACCGGTACGTTTACCGTTGCGGGTTTGCAGGATCCAGAGCTTGTCACCCTCGAACGTAAACTCCATGTCCTGCATGTCCTTGTACCGTTTTTCGAGCTTGCGGGTATAATTGGTAAGCTCTTTATACATTTTGGGTTTTCGACGGTTTAATTCATCGATATGAAGCGGGGTACGGGTTCCCGCGACAACTTCCTCTCCCTGGGCGTTGAATAAAAGCTCGGCAAATAATTTCTTCTCACCTGTGGACGGATCGCGGGTAAACATAACCCCCGATCCACAATCGCTATCGATATTTCCGAAAACCATAGTCTGGACATTGACTGCCGTACCAAGATCGTGTGCGATTCGCTGCGCGTTTCGGTAGGCAAACGCCCGCTCCGTGTTCCAGCTCTTGAAAACCGATTCGATCCCGGTCATGAGCTGTTTGAATGGATTGGTCGGAATCTTCTGTCCGGAATTTTTGATATGTGCTTCGTATTCGTCGCCAAGTTCCCGGAGTGCCTTCGCCGGCAGTTCAGCGTCCGAAACCACCTTGTATTTTTTCCTTTTGGAAGTTATCCACTGTTCGAAAAGTTCTTTATCAACACCAAGGACAACCTCGCCGTACATCTGTAGCAGGCGGCGGTAGCAGTCACGGGCGTACCTTTCGTTGCCGGTTTTCTTTATCAGCCCGCTTAGAATCTTTTTATTGAGCCCGAGGTTGAGGACCGTATCCATCATGCCGGGCATGCTGAACTTCCCCCCGGAACGCACAGACAACAGTAATGGATTCGCGGGATCACCATATGATTTTCCAAGTTGTTTTTTAATGAATTTAAGACCCTGTTCCACCTGTTTTTCGATACCCGGGGGCATCTTCTTATGCCGCATGTAGTAAATGCAGCCTTCGGTTGTGGCGATGAAAAAAGGTGGGATCGGGAGTCCCATATTGTACATCTCGCAGAGGTTCGCGCCTTTCCCCCCCAGGAGATCGCGCATACCCGCGTCTCCCTCGTGGGGCAGGTAAATCCATTTAGTTACCACTAAGTAATCCTCTCTTTCGTTCCAAATGATATTATTGGGTAATAAATATTCAATCCACCTTACCGGTGGATATCCGATAATTCATCAATCAACAAAATGCCTGTCAGCCAAAAAAATAATGACTGACATTCCAATCCCCCGGTTATTAATTACCTTCGTCTTCTTCCGGTTCGACTGGAACTTCAGCTTCATCACCGTGGCTCTCGTGACCCTCATCGGAATGCTCATCATCATGGCTTTCCAGCGGTACATACTCAAATGAATCATCACCATCTATTTCCGGTATCTGAAGGTCAGCGGATTCGTCGAGAACATCGAGAAGGTAAAATTCAACTTCGATGCTTTCTTTCAGGAATTCAACCAGGGTCTGAAAACGTTCACTCTGCCACTGCATCCTGATATCTTCTTCTATTTTCTCACGGGCCATCTCAAACGTTACCTCTTCGGGTGTAATTCCCAGTTCACCGGCCATCCTGCTCTCGTACATCCCTGGTGAAGCCAACCACTGTGTTTCCAGTTCGTCGTCAGTCGAAGGTCCATGCTCATTATCGTAACGATCTTCCATGATGGCCTTGTGGTATGACTGCTGCAGAAAACTCTTTCGTAAATCAGCAGGTATGAGGCTGATTGGGATTGATGGCGGGATCGTGCTTGTGAAGTTCTCCCAGCCTCCATTTTGCTCAATCATATCATCAACCTGCTGCTGGACTTCATCCATGTCTACTGTAATTCCACGCTTCAGCGCCTCCTGGTCCAACAGCTCACGTGCAATCAGCTGCTCACTTACCAGGCCGTAAAAAGACGGGTTCTCAAATAGGTCACCCAGGGTTATATTACCCTCTCCTACCCTTGCCAGCACCATATCCTTACAATCTCCCGTTTCACCGGCAGCCTGGGAAGGCTGGTTTTCCGTGCAGGATGCTCCGGTAAGAACCGTTAGCATTATAATCAGGGTGAAAAGTACCCCTGCTGCGAAGGATTTAAAAGTGTTATTCATTATATTTTACCTTTCTTTCCATTGAGTTGGTTTTTATAAAAGCCCATCCGGGCAATCAGAGTATCATACAGGACTTCAGGAGTTTTCTAAACCATCATTCGCCATCCGTTTTAAACAGCGCCCTTGATTGGCTTTGCAATTGGTTTACATGCTTTCTCAAGTTCGTTCAGGATATGTCTCACCTGGCTCATCACTTTTTCGGGCACACCCGATGTCGGGACCAGGAATCCCCTTGGTTGCGGCCTCAGCCGGGCATGCATGACCATGTCGCCTATCCTCTTCCACCTGACATCACGCGCCATCGTATGATGGAATTGCACCTCGATGAAATCGGTTACAGTGTTTAGCGAGATCGACTCAATCCCGAATCCCATCGCCTTTTGCCTCAGACGCAAAACCTCCAGTAAATTCACGGCTTCCATGGGGAGTTTCCCGAATCGATCGCGCATTTCATCCCTGATGGTTTCAAGTTCTTCCGGTGACTTGAGAATCGCGAGACGTCTGTACAGCGCGAACCTTTCAGTCTGATCGAGGAGATAACTTTCCGGGATACGGGCGTCCACCGGAAGCCTCAGCACACAATCGACATGGCCCGATGTGCCGATATGATCGAAATCGATGTCTCCATCCTTTGCCTCGGAAATTGTTTCCGAGAGAACCTTGGAATATAAATCAAATCCCAGCTGACTGACAAATCCGTGCTGTTCCGGTCCCAGAATATTTCCCGCACCCCTGAGCTCGAGGTCGCGCCTGGCAATTTCATAACCGGCACCGAGATGGCTGAAATCCGCGAGCGCTTCAAGACGCCTTGCCTGGATACCCGAAAGTGG
>DAOVJF010000484.1 GCA_030673355.1 Planctomycetota bacterium
ACCATGGCGCTTGAATTTGCCCCGACACCATATCGTAAAGCGTTCCTCTGGTTGTCGCTGGCCAGGATCGAGAGACGCCTTGGCCAGATGGATGAAAGCTGGGACCATGCGAGGGCCGCAATCGGCGCGATTATCGATAGCCCGTACCCGCAGGCCGCATCGACCTGGATAGAATGGCTGGCGCTCGACTGTGACACCACCAGTAAACAATCAGAACTTGAAACCTTGCGAAAACAGCTTAAGGACGCGGGTGGAGAGGAGATTAACAGGATCACGGCAGCGATGACAAGGCTCTACCGGCTACTCGGGTCTCTTCGCGCTGGAGTGGATCCATCGGAAATCAGCCCGGTGCTCGAACATTTGATCGATGAACTTGAAGGACTCGAATCATGGCCGAACCTGGTCACGATTCTCGCGACCAGGGCGGTTGTGTCCGGACGTTTGAACGACAGGGCCGGCATGGATGAATCAATCAATAAAGCCCGTGAAATTCTGAATTCGAAGGTCGCCGAAAATGCCCGTCCACCGATGGAATTTTTCCTCGAGAATGCCAAAGCGCTCGCTCTCCGGGATATCGGCGATTATAACGAGGCTTTCAGTACACTGTTCGAAAATGCTCTCGAGGTGCGCATGAAGTACCCGGGCGGAATGGGTCCGGAAGAGAGAACTACAGTGGAAGCTATCTATTATCTTGGCGCGCTTTCAGGATACGACCCTGACACAATCGAGAAAAAAATAAGCTGGACATTAAAAGAAAAGGTGAACTAAAGACGTCTCTGGATGTCACAAAGGTATAGATTATGAAAGGCAGAATAAAATATTTAATCGGGATCATAATACTCACAGCGATGATGATCGGATTTTCTCTCCCGGTTTGTGCATCATTTATTAAAATTCCGGGAAAGATCATTGAATCGATCGAACTTGCCCGCAAGGGAAAAGGCGAGGACCCGCCATGGGACCCCGGTGATGAATCCGCGTTACTCAAGGACCCCCGCAATATCGAAATTTTTAACGCGAATTTCATCTTCGGTCAGTTGATCCCCGGCGATCCTGATCTGGGAAACATACTGGCGAAATCGAAGGCGGATGACCCGCCGTGGGACCCAGGCGATGAATTCGACCCTGGGGAGGTGGAGAATGCCTAGGACATCGACAAGGCGTAGAACCTCCCCGTTTGAGATCCTGATCCACCTGCTCATGGCTCCCGTTTCAAGTGGGACATTCTCATGGCAGCTCGCACCCGACCAGTTGAAAAAATTTGCCGATGACATTCGCTGGACCATTCTCCGGAAGGTTTATCCTGAGCTTAACGGCAAAACACCGTACGGCGCGTTGATCCAGAAACACGCTGTGAAAGTACAATCGCTCGATCATCCGTTTTTCAGCGATATTCTTGAGGTTATCAGGGATAAAAATGCGAGAACATTCGATCTCGACACTGTACGTGACCTTAGCGAAATCGAGCTCCTGAAAGAATTCTTTGTGCCTCTGGTTCTTGAGTGGGCTGAAAACGAACGCTCGGTTTCGGTGAGCCGGGAGAATACGCCAAGCATCGAGGAATTAATTACGCACGAGGATTCATCCGGAAATCTTTACCAGCGATTTCCCGATGAATTTTCATGGGCGATTTTCAAATTAACACCCGGGATCGATCCCGACCCGCCGATGAAAATCCCGCTCGACATGCAGAGGTTCGTTCATCGTATAGCCCGGGAGCTGACGAATGCGCTCAGAAATATTTTCGAGAATGGAAAACTTGAGAAATACATTCTCCTGATGGCGAGGCTTGAGGATAATATTTGCACGTGGGAAATGACCTTTGATTACCTCAATTCACTCGGGATGAAACGGTACTCAAGCTGGAAATCGATGTCGGTGGTCGCAAATCGCGCGTTGAGGGAGTATGTGAGGAAACTTCCCGACGATGTAAAGACCACCCTGCACCAGGATGACCCGGATTTATCGAAAGAAGAAAAACATGATCGCCTTCGCCTGGCGGTGACCGCAGCTCTTGAACTCGATCCACTACCCACTCCGATGGAAGTCCTTGCTGAAGTAAGTTAAAAAAATATGCATTACATTGCACTCAATGAAAACATGCTCCCGCTGGGATGGCGGGAGTTTCGCGTTAAATAAAAAATATGACTCTCGTGGACGACAGATTTAAAAAACAGCATTTGACATTTCCGCATTTAAGTAGTATATCCTGATTGAATAATATCAATGATTAAGAAGGTTGTATCATGATTCAAAAAATTCTTATTTCTGTAACATTAATCATTATTCTTTCCGGTTGCAGCGGTGGTAGCAGCGAGTCAAATTTCACAGTCGGATCCATTGATGGACCCTCCGAAGTCGGTGTGAATGTAGCTACTTATTTCAGTGTAACGGTTTCGGGTGGAACCGGAATTACATACGCATGGACGGTCGAGCCTGTGTCCGCCGGGACATTTTCAAGCACGAACACCGCATCCACTTGGTTCAAGGCCGCTCCGGTTACTTCGGAAACGGAAATTTCAATTATTGTGGTAGTCTCCTCGGACGACCGCGGTCCTGAAGTGCGATTGACTCACATAACGGTCAAGCCGGTTCCCGATGGATGGGCTTTATCATGGGGTGGCCCGGGCACCGACATC
>DAOVJF010000453.1 GCA_030673355.1 Planctomycetota bacterium
ATTTATAGCACAGGACAAATCAGATGACAAAAAAATACCGGTCACCGCGCGGCACGCTCGATTTCCTTCCACCCGAAAGCCTTAAGGAGCTTCATGTCGAGGCGGTATTCAGGGACCTTGCCGAAAATTACGGATACCTTCCAGTTCGCACGCCGATGTTCGAGAACACGGAGCTTTTCGCGAGGGGAGCCGGGGAATCATCGGATATTGTCTCGAAGGAGATGTACACTTTCCCGGACAAGAAAGGACGCAGCCTGACACTAAGACCCGAAGGCACGCCGGGTGTGGTGAGAGCGATGATCCAGGCGGGATGGAATTTCAGTGACCAGACAAGGCTTTATTATGTCGGGTCGATGTTCCGCTACCAGCGTCCGCAGAAAGGCCGCTACCGGGAACATACACAAGCGGGAATCGAAATTTTCGGTGCGTCTTCGGTTACAGCCGATGTTGAAATTATCAGCATGGGCGTGAATTTCCTTACCGCTATCGGGCTTGAGAATACCAGGATTGCGGTTAACTCGCTGGGGACGGATGAGGACAGGGCGGCTTACAACGAAAGCCTCAAAAAATTCATCGATCTGCGCCGCGATGAATTCTGCCCGGATTGTCATTTCCGGGCTGAGCATAATCCGTTGAGGGTTTACGATTGCAAGCACCTGGAATGCCATAAAGTACTGGAAAATGCGCCAAATATAAATGATGCGTTGTCGGGTGAATCGAATGCGCGGTTTGAAACGCTCCAGGATCTTCTACGCGCGGAGGGATTCGCGATTGAAATTGACCCCGGCCTTGTGCGGGGCTTGGATTATTACACCCATACGGTTTTTGAAATCACGATGCAGGACGCCACTGGCCAGCAGGATACACTTCTGGGCGGTGGAAGGTACGATGGCCTTGTTAAGCTGTATGGAGGTCCGGATACGCCTGCTGTCGGTTTCGGTGCAGGGCTTGAAAGGATCGCCGAGGCAATCGACTGGACTGATGTTATTGATTTAATTAAGCCTGAATGCGATATTGCGATTGTCGCGTTAGGCGATCGGGCATTGCTTGTCGGAACCACGATGGCTGACCTTCTCCGGGCCGCGGGTGTAATTGTGCATATCGACCATCGGAACTCATCGTTCAAAAGTCAACTCGGGCAAGCGAACTCACTGGACGCGAGTGTTGCCATAATCATCGGTGAGGATGAACTCAAGGAAGGCATTGCGATAATTAAGGATATGGAATCCGGTAAACAGGAGAACATACCGCTTGTAGAGGTGGTAGAATATATTCTGACAGCATTTGAAGGCAATGATTAAATGGCCTCCGGATCATTTCCGGCATGTGAAATGTCTCGATCAAATGGAAATACAAACACGACCGGCATTTTTTTGATTGCGGTTCTGGCCATTGGAACGCTGGTGTACCCGACCATTGTTCGGGCGGGACATATGTTTCTCGAGTACAAAGGCGGCCTGTCGGATGATTTCACTTTCTACCATGCAGTCTTTGACCTTGGCGACATCGATCATGACGGCCTGGAGGAAATGGTCATCTCCGACGATGAGGGTGGATTCCACGTATACCGTTTCACACCCGCGGGATTTGTACCCATGTGGATATCGGCGCCGTTAATTGATGACGGGTACATAGTAAAAGTGGAAATCAAGCACGAAGATGTTATCGGATTCAAACCGCTGATCCTCCTCCTTGATTCCGATGGAACGCTCCACCAGGTCAGGTTCACCGGCTACCTGTTTGAGGAGATCGCGACCTATGAAAATTACCGGATGCCGGACGAAACCGGTCGACTTGTCCTGACCGATATCGGTTTGGGGGAGAGATCGGTAATTATAGCCATTCCGGAGGAAAGCGAGGAGGGGAATCTTGAAGAGAACGGCGAGGCTGAAAACCCGGGTGCTTCCGAAGATACGAATGACGTTTCCGACTACCGGAAATGGGCTGGAATGAGTTTATACCGCCTTACATCGGATGGATTTGTTGAACTGACAGATGATGAAATTATATCGCTTGAGGAGGGTGAAGTTTATTTTGTGCAGGAATTATCGGTCTCGGAACTTGATATGCTCCAGGCGTTGGGTTCAGGGAGGGGCAGGTTTTTCCGTGGAAGCAGTACTGAAATCGGCAGGGCGGGGATCGCCGATTTAGATGAGGATGCGTTTGTTGAATTGCTTACTGCAGTCAGCGATCCCGATCGTCCCATCGATCACCTTGAAATTTATACGGAAGAGGGTGGATTGTTCACCGTAAAAATCACGCTCGAACTTCCATTGATAAATGAAATGGTGTTGGGAGATATAGATGGAGACGGCTTTTCGGAGATAGTAGGGCTGACATTCGATGGCGATGTACTTGTGTACCAGTACGATCCACTTACTGTAATGCTCGCGGACGGCACTGAACTCGAATGGGAAACACCGCACCAGAGGGTTAACGACATAATCTGGATGAGTATCGGTGGATTTGAAGCCCTCGGTTGTACGGCGATTGAAAATCCCGCCAGCCTTGAAATTCTCTGTGAGGATCTTTCCATTATCCTGGACAGGGAAAAGGGATTAATTATGTGCGGTGACGATATTATCCTGCCTGAGGTCCCACAGGCTGTACTGGAAAGCCTGCCGTTTTTACCGTTCTTCTCCGCCCTTGAATGCCTCGGGTTTTCATACACATATGATCCCGGGCAGAACCTTGTAGAGCTGGAGCAGGCTGAGTGAGCGATCCAAAATTCCGCCCGGTTTCACGTTACATTTTTACAATAGTCTGGGTGGTTTTTTACCTCGTATGTTTAGCGTTGACATTCACCCCGGGTTTAGCTGGTGAGGCGAGTTATTATCTGATCCTGATTATTGGAATTCCGTTAACCGTATTAACAGCATATGAGTGGTCCATACACATGCCGGG
>DAOVJF010000394.1 GCA_030673355.1 Planctomycetota bacterium
CGAAAAGGGTAAACGTACCCTGCTGATTGACCTTGATCCGCAGGGCAATGCGACGACCAGCCTTGGTATAAACCGTCGTGAGGCCTTCAACTCCATCTATGAAGTCCTGTTGGAAGGCCTTGTCTGCAAGTCGGCAATATTCCCGACAGTCCAGGATAACCTGAGTATACTGCCATCCAATGAAAATATGCCCGGCGCGGAATTACTGCTCACAGACCGTCCCGACCGGACATACCTGTTAAGGTATGCCATAGCCGACATTAAATCTCTTTATGATTATATATTGATAGATTGCCCGCCCTCATTGGGTCTTTTAACTCTTAACGGCATGACGGCAAGTGATGCTCTCCTGATAACCATGCAGGCGGAATTCCTTGCCCTCGAGGGTTTAACGCAGCTTCTGAAAACATTAGGCCTGATCAGGAACCAGTTAAATCCCGATCTTGAAATAATTGGGGTCCTTCTTACCATGTACGATTCCAGGACCCGCTTGACACGCGAGGTAGAAGGTGAGGTCAGGAAATTTTTCGAGGGCAGGACGAGGGTGTTCAAGACAGTAATTCCACGGACCGTGCGGCTGGCGGAAGCCCCATCGCATGGATTACCAATAACAAAATACGCGCCATCATCGAACGCTGCGGAAGCGTACCGAAATCTAGCATTGGAGGTCATGGATGCCACGGAAGCCCGCATTGGGAAAGGGTTTGAACGCCCTTATCCCGCAACAGGAGAGGATAGAGCCCGGATTACCGTCCAGGGGTTCAGCAGTAGACCGGACGGGGACCTGGGTTCGCGAGATCGAGGTATCAAGGATAGCCCCGAATCCCCGGCAGCCCCGCCGGATATTTAATGAAATCGAACTCGAGGAGCTCGCGTCGAGTATAAAATTGCACGGAATCCTCCAGCCTATTCTTGTGAGATCTGTAAACCAGGGTTACGAACTGGTCAGCGGAGAACGCAGGTTAAGGGCGGCTGGCCTGGCCGGAATAAAAACCGTACCCGCGATCGTTATCAGTCCCGATGATTCAATTGGTTCTCTTACAATAGCACTTGTGGAAAATGTGCAGCGTACTGACCTCAACGCGATAGAACTTGCCAGGGCGTATCAACAGCTCCAGGCGGAATCCGGCCGTACACAGGAGGAGATCGCCGGCACGGTAGGAAAATCAAGATCCTACGTGGCAAATACGTTGAGGCTCCTTGAATTAAGCGATTCAATAATTGAAGCACTGCACCTGGGAAAAATTACAGCCGGTCACGCGCGCGCGCTGCTGATGGCGCCGGAAGAAAACAGGCCGGGACTGTTCAGGAAAATTGTACTGGATGGATTGTCGGTGCGGCAGGCTGAGCGATGTTCGAAGGATGCTCTGAATATCAGCGATGCGGGGACAGGTACCGGGAAAAATCAGCTTGATAGAGAAACGGAGCGAATGTTAAATGAGATGGTAAAAGCCCTGGAATCCGCTCTGGGACGCAAATGCAGGATCGAGTTACGAAAAGGGGGACGGGGACGGATAGTATTGGAATTCAATGATAATCGCGATCTTGAGAAACTCGTGCAGAGATTGGTGTAGAATAGACGATATATAATTTATAAAGATTAAACCAGATTAAACAATCACCCGGAGAGGTGAAACAGAACGTGAGTTTTCCAATCATCTTGATAACGGCGGTCATCTACATTGGAATTGGCGTATGGATAATGGTTTGGATACGAACCGACAACCAGTTCCGAATGAGTGAGATGGCCGATATCCTCGCCTACGGTTCAATCATTTTATGGCCGATCACCGCGCTCATGTGGCTGTCGCTGCGTCCCCCTGAACAGCTTGATGACCTTGGCTCAAAGAAGAGCTACCAGGACTTTAAGAATTTCATGCGATCGCGTCGCGGGCTGGATACGGATCTCCTTTCATCAATCGATAAATACTCCAAAAAGACCACCGGAACCGACCCGTACGAGATTACGACCGCTCAGCCTGAATTCAGGGACTTCCATCTCGAAGAACTGATCCAAAAAAAGAAATGGATGGAAGCTCTGCGGACTGCGAACGATATGCTTCGGTTTGCCCGTGAACAACAGGAAGAAACCAGGGTGACAGCCTACGAGGTATACATCAAGGAAATCAAAGACAAACGTCGAAATGATTTATTATAAAAAATGGTTGAAAATGGCAATCAATGTATTTAAACATTTTTTTGTTTTATTTTATTAACCACCGGTAGCATGTTTTAATCGTAAACTTGGACAGAACCAACCGGAATATGTGTAACTTTTCCACCTGAGGTTTTATTGTAACACTGTTGAAATCTATGTATCCAGGGAAATATTAGACATTGGCATTTTTCACAGGTGGAAAATGCCTTATTTCATTTTCTGCGATTTTTATGCGTTATGCCGTCAACTAATCAAAGCAAGCTTTCCCAACCCAGGGCTCCATGGTATCACAGACTGCGGTGGCGATTCGAACGTGGCCTTGGAATATTCATGTACTGGCTTGTCAGGAAGCTAAGACGGAAAACCGCCTTGAACCTCGCGCGAACCCTTGGCGCCCTGGCTTTCCGGATGTTTAAAAAATACCGCTTGGTCTGCCTTGACGGTCTGACGATAGCGTTTGGCGATCGGTATTCCCATGAGGAGAAACTTGCCATCGCGAAGGAATCTCAAACCAACCTTGTAAAAACAGTAATGGATTTCCTCAGGTTCGGCATGTATTCGAAAAATGAATTCCTCGGATTTGCCTCGACTGTAACTGGAAGGGAGCGCCTCGTTAAGGCATTTGAGAAAAGCGATGGTGGTGTTATCGGGCTTACCGCGCATCTTGGTTCATGGGAGTATTGCGGCGCATGGGTTGTAGCGGAGGGATGGAACCTGTCGGCGGTCGGCAAGGAACAGAGGGACCCGGGGATAACAAAAATAATGCTCGAGCAGCGATCGGCAGCGGGGATAAAACATATCCCAAGATCCAGGCGCGGAAACCTCGAACTGGTCAGGGCGCTAAAAACAAAGAACACTATACTCGGTTTGATATCGGACCAGAACGGCGGCGGGGCCGGGGAATTTGTTGATTTCTTTGGCGTCAAGGCATCCAGCGCGAAGGGGCCCGCATTCCTGGCGCGGAAATACAATGTCCCGGTCGTGCCGATCTTCGCGTTGTGGGAAGGAGACAATTACCGGATTGAAATTCTTCCGGAAGTTGAGGTGGTTCGTACCGATGATGAAGAGGCGGACCTCCATGAGAATACGCAAAGGTTTCAGAAGGTGATCGAGGACATGGTAAGGAAATATCCGGGACAATGGCTGTGGGCGCACCGCAGGTGGAAAACCCGGCCGGAGGGTCAACCGCCTCTGCATATGCATTAGCAAACAATTAAAGTAAAAGACCCGGACAGATAATCCGGGGCTGTTTGATTTCATTATTCTTGTTATTGGGGTTTACGGTTCGATTTCAATTTCGTAC
>DAOVJF010000124.1 GCA_030673355.1 Planctomycetota bacterium
AATATTGATACCTGATTGGAAATTTCCTGTCTTGATAAGTAATTTGGGAACATTGTTTGAACTGTGACTAACCTAATGATCCTGGATACTGGTTTCTTGATACTGGATGAAAATATAGGGGGCAGGGTTCAGGAAGAAAAGATAGTGTCTTCAGGGTCACTGCGAGCCCGAAGGGAGTGGAAATCTCGTTTTTGAAGATTGTGGAGCCTGTTCCGAGCATTTTTTAATGAGATTGCTTAGTCGTTTCTCTCCTCGCAATGACGTATAGTATGGGCAATTGTGATCCTGGATACTGGTTACTTGATACTGGATAAAATACAAACTGAAATATCCAGTGGCTTGTTCTTGTTTGCTATCCGTTAATTTATCAGAAATTGTAGGGATACCCAATGTGGAAGTACATTAAATTTTCAATCTGGCTGTTAATCGGTGTGTTAGGAGTCTCCCATCCCGAATCGCTGAGATAGTAATCCTCCGGATCGTTCCAGTTCTGGACGCCCCAGTACATTAAATTACCGTATTGTTTGTCGTTCTTGTTGCAATATGACCAGTTGGTGCCCGGCTGGCAGTAATCCTGAATGATCTGCCAGCAATAGCTGTAGCCGAGATCAAGAAGGTATATATCGTGGAAAATTCCAAGCGCATGACCGAGTTCGTGCGCGAGAACCCTGTTAATCGCGCCATCACGCATACTTATAAATGTGGAGTTATGAGTCTGGAACATCGGACGACAATCCATTCTTGCCCAGGCCAGGGCATTGGGTATATCCGGGAAAGAGTTTACATAGTAGACATTAACCGGCCCGCTTTTATCTCTGAAAAGAGAATGGCATGTGTATAACTCATTTACCGTTCCCGCGAGCCATGAAGTCCTGGCGATGTAGCTGATTTCCACCAGCGTAATTGTCATGCCCCACTGGCTGTAGAATTCATTCGCCCAGTCCACATCATTTTGCACCCGCCACTCGGTTGTTGCGGGACTTGTGCCGTCGGTTGTCATGATGATATGGGCGTGAATCGTAAAATCGTAATCGCCCATGCTTTCAACCAATATCTCTGTGGTAAGAGTGTATTGCTGGTCGCCGCCCCCGACCACAGGATGCGCTCCAACCTTTACGTAGTAGACCCCTTCCTCAAGCTGACCCAATGTGATCTGCTCGTCGTCCTGACCCGGGTCCGCGCTGAGCTTGATCGGTTCCCCGGACGGATCGGTATAAAGGTATAGATCGTTATCCGCCGTCTGACCGCTGGTTAAGGTAATAAATCCCGATGCAATAGCGTTCTCTTCAATTGTGAACCGGTACCAGTCGGGATCTGAAGGGAAACATACCGTGTCTGAAAGTTCAGTTTCAAAAGCGACCACATCGGCTGTGAGATAGGAATCATTCCCATCTCCGCTGGAGCAGACATAATCGGACGTATAAAGCTCTACATCCATGACGTATTCCCGGTCGCCCTCAGGATCAGAGTCTAATGCTTCGAGTTCAATATAATGAATACCGGGACCGAGTGCGGTTATAAATACATATTCATCCGTTGCACCGGTGTTGTCACCCACATATGTAGCCGGTCCCGGGTACTCCTCGTAGATATAAACATCGATATTACCGAAGCTGTTGTTATGGAGGTAAATCGTACCCCCGGCGGTTTTATCCGGTGGTACGTTCAACTTGTACCAGTCGCGAAGGTCCTGGCCGGCACAGACCGAACCAGTGTAATTTCCAACAAGGCCGATCGGATCGGCGACATCGTAATCATTATTCGTGTCAGTCGTGCAATCCCCCCCAGGGAGATAGATATCAAGCGTCAGTATATAGGACTGGACATTTTCACCGGCGGTTTCTCCCAGCTGCACCGCGATGTAATATGTTCCGCTCTCGATGTTGCCCACGTCGATAATTTCAGTTACACCATTTGGGTTCATTGAAAATGCTATCGGGTCGCCCGGGCAGCCATCGTAAAGAATAAGGTCGTTATCGCTAAAAAGGAAATTGTCCAGTGTTATTGTACCGATCATTACCTGTCCTGAAGGAACCGTGAATACGTAGAAATCAGACAGGTCGTTCGGGATACAGACAGCATTAACAATTGTGTCCTCCAGGTTTAATGTAACTGATGTGTCACAGTTTACGTTTGTATCCGCTTCGCAATCCATCTGGCCGACTTCAATTTCAACGAAAGCGTAAGCTGCAATTTTCCCGGGTGGAGCCGCCTTGATACTTTGTTTCCATAATGTTCCCGGAGATGAGATTTCGATAAGCACCGGTTGTGTCCCGATTTTCGCAGCGTACGCGTTTGCGGTCACCGTGAGCGTTGTAAAATTCGACTGGTCGTTCAGCGTAACTGAAGGGATGTCGAACTCAATATTCGGCGAGGTCAGGCGGACTTCACCGATCTGGTCGCTGTAGCTTCCGTTACTCCATCCCTGCCAGTCCCACACACTTATCGAAAGTTCAAGTTCACCCGCTCCGGCACCGCCATACTCCGTTCCAACAACCGATGTATTCGTCACTACCGGCAGTACCAGGAATGGTTCTTCGGCATTTGCCTTTATTGGAAAATCATTCGGGATAATTACCGGCGGGTCGGGATCGGGTAAATCCCAACTGCAGTCGATGGCATAATCGAAGTATAAAATCGGGCCGCCGCTCCATGGAAATTGAATCTTGTATTCGCGCCGGTTTGTGTTTCCTGCCCTGAAAACCGCGCGTCCGTTGGGATCCGTTAACGGGAGTAACGTTTGACCGATGATTTCTGTCTGTGACATCAACCCGTCGCCGAATAACTTGTACGGGTTAATCATTGACGTTGGCGGACCGCCCGGACCTTCTATCGCGAAATTACCCTTAACATATCCAAGGAACCCCGCATCCGTGAATTCGGACGGGTTCCACCAGCGTGTAAACCCATCGGCATTTTGAACCTCGAGATCGTTCGATCCTGGAAACCTTAGCCCGCCTGCCTCCAGGCTTCCGTTCGAGAGTATTATCCCCTTGAGGTCGAATGCCGTGAAAGTGGACATCCCTGGAAACGGGTGTGTGATCACCATGTCAATGACAAAGTATCCGATCCCGGGATTACTGCCGGGTTTCAACTCGAATGTGAGTTTCAGGGCATTATTCAGGGACTGGAGGATGTTGACATGAAGGTCGGCAGACCTGGCAGGCTCAACCGATAGGGTGCCGTCCCCTTTATTTGCCGTACAATGCCAGTAACCCCACTGGTACCTTGAGGTTCCGGTGTCGGATGTTGTTTGTGCAAGTTCCGGAGACGGGGATTTATCCAGGCCCGAGGGAGTTGTCGGGGAATAACCGCCTGAACAACCTGTCACTGCGAAAATAAAAACCGTTATGAAAAGAAAAAGCTGATGGCGCATGGGTATACCTTTATATTTAAAATCTGATATGAAAAATATCTAAAGAACACAAAATCACCGCACACCGTTGCACGGCTCTCCCGATTCAGTACCTATATTAATTATAGTTCAATTGAGTAAAAATTCAAGCACTTACTTAACTAATGGCAAATATTACGACGAGTTGATTATCAATAAATACCCATTCTTTATTCAGATACCAGAATAGGTAAATCTATGAAAATGTTTTCCAAAGCCACCTTTCCATCTGCCTTTTTGTAAACGGGGTTGACTATTCCCTGGATATCCTGATATGCTTCATCATTCGAATGTCCGGGTAAAAGCCGGATATGGTTTTGTATAACCATAATCGATTCCCCGGCCAGGCTGGGTTATCGGAGGAAACTGTGTATAAGATTCTTTGGCCTTTCGGCAATCTGCAAATGAATCCCCTGTACCTTACTTTGGTGGTTGTTGCCCTGCTTCTCTTGGCAATGGCTCAATCGTATGCCAGCGCCAAAAAAATGAAGATCGGTCCAGCCCTGATTCTCAGTTTCGGAGTCCTCGTTGTCGGGCTTGTTATTACCTATTTCATGTTTACAGCACTGTTCTCACAATATAACAGGCAGGACTATGTATTCGAGAACGTATCGATCTACAGCTATGGATTCATGCTGATGCTGGCGTTTGTTTTCGGCACGATCTTCCTGGTCGTCCAGGGAAAGAAGGAAAATCCACCTGTTCCCATGGACACGATTCTCGACCTCATGGTGTTTATCATCATCGGTTCGATACTCGGTGCCCGTGCTGTTTATGTTGCTACGCAGCCGGGTGACTATGTAGCTAATCCAGAAAATATTTTGAAAATTACCGAGGGGGGGTTATCTATCCACGGTGGGATTATCGGGGCGATGCTTTTCGGCTGGTTCTATACGATGATCAAGGGGCTCAATTACTGGAGAATGTCCGATTTCATGATTGTCTCGCTGCCCCTGGGCCAGTTCTTTGGACGAATCGGCTGTTTCCTGAACGGTTGCTGTTTCGGAAAAGAATGCCGTACTGACTTCCCGCTTGGCGTCACCTATCCGAACGCTGAAACATGGGCTGACAGGGGATTTAACCAGAACCTTGCAAACCTTTATGACTCGGGTCTTGCCGCATTACCAAAAGCGGGAGAAACGTTGCCTTTTATACGGCATCCAGCTCCACTTTACGAGGCATTCGGAGTGCTTCTGATTTTCTGGTACCTCCTTAATTTCAGAAAAAATAAGATCTTCACCGGACATGTGTTCCTGATGTACGTCGTTCTTTACTCCGTGCTCAGGTTCTTTGTCGAGGACTGGCGATTCGGGAATACTACAAGTGGCGAGGGTTCCGCTGTTGTCCTGTTTAATTTCATCACGGTAGCCCAGTTGGCGAGTGTGATTCTCGCCGTCGCGGGAATTACCCTCATCCAGGACCTGAAACGCAGGACCTTACTCGCCAAAATGCTTGTAAAAGGTAAGGATGAAGAAATCGCTGAGGAAGAAATTTCTGATGTTGAATACGAAACAACCGATGTTGTTGTTGAGGATGAATCCTACACTGTGGAGCCTGAGGAACCTTATAAGGATCCAGGTAACAGTGATGAAACTGAAACCGGAGAGGACCTGTTGGATATGTCCGGGGAAAAACCCGGGTAACAAATCCGGATTTGTATTTTTGAAAAAAATTCTGACCGCCCAACCGGGCGGTTTTTTTCAGCAATGATCGAAATCCAGCCGTATTCCGGGATTTTTACCGCTCTATTATCCATTGAAACGAAAAGATGAACCTTAAACATACTTGACACTCCAGTTATGCAGAATATAATTAATATTCAGAAATGTGGTCTTCGTAACGAAACTAATAGAATAAAAAACAACCAGAAATCCGGGAGCTTTTAAAATGCGACTATTTCTAGCAATATTTCTCATTTCAGCAATGTTCCTTACCCCTGTACTCACATCTTGTGTCCCCAGTGGTTACGAAGAGGGAAGCGATAATCCTAATCGACCGTCTGAAATCCAGGTCGATATCGATGAACTCCCACCGGGAGACGATGTCCAGGATGTACCTGAAGAAGGCGACTGATAACATCCCTTTCTGTGTGGGGTTAAAAAATGCGAACCAGCACTTTGCTTGTAATCCTGTTGATCTGCGGGATAATTCCATTGGCACTTTACGGGTGCAAAACGACCGTTGAGACAAATGAACCCGGACCCGCGGGGCTTCCGAAAGGTATAGTCGACGAGGGTTCACCATCACTCGACGATCAGGATTTCCCTGTATACCCCGATTCCGTACAACGTGCGACCGGTGTATACGAGACCGGAGATTCATTTGAATCGGTTATCCAATATTACACCGAACTTCTCGGGTTCAGCCCTGTCGAAGTGGGTGGAATCTCGGGAGAAATACTCACGTTTGAGACAGGGGAATATATCCTTATGATCCTTCCATTATCCATTGGCGATACAATCGGTACCGAAATCAGGTTCACTATTCTGGAAGAGGGCAGTTGATTTCAGGGATTCCTCATGGAATATAAATCCGCCAGGCCGATTCTGGTGGAACTTTTTTATTTTCAATCCGTCAAAGGTTACACCCCGGATGACAAGGGGGTAAGGTTTTTATTCCGTGGATAATACGGACATGTCGCGAGCGTGAATAATGACAGCAGCATAGCCCGAAGGGAATCCGCTGGTGAACTGATGGCGGTACGGGCGCGTGATAACCGTCTCATCTCCAGGACCCTTGCCGGAGACGATGAAGCGTTCGAAGACCTCGTCAGGACTTACTACGACAGGATTCGCGCGATGGTCTATCACCATCTCCACCGTGAGGATGATCTGGATGACGCCCTCCAGGAAATTTTTATCAAGGCATACCAGGCTCTACCCCGCTTTAAAAAGCGTTCAAACTTCTATACCTGGATTTACAGGATCGCCTCCAACTACTGCATCGACAGGCTCAGGAAAAGGAGGCCCGAACTTGTGAGCCTTAACGGAAGCGAGGCTCGCGACGCTCTTGAAACACGTATTCATTCCAACATCGATACTCCGGAGGAAAAATACACAAGGACCGAACGTGTCCAGATCGTCAGGAAAGCGATCGGGATGCTCGATCCGATCTACCAGAACATTATTGTTTTACGCGAAATTGAAGGATTGACGTACGATGAACTTGTCGAAAGCCTGGAAATACAAATGGGAACCGTTAAAAGCCGTCTCGCCAGGGCGCGCAAGGAATTGAAACAGGTTCTCCAGGACATGGATGTTATTTAACATGGATTGCCGAGTGTGCCAAAATCTGCTCAACCTGTACCTCGACAACGAACTCGAGGGACAGGCGCTTGCCGAACTGGAACGCCACATCGCGGGCTGCCCGGAATGCAAGGCCGAACTCGACCGTCTCAGTAAAATGAACGAATTCCTCAACGACCTCAAAGAGGTCGAGGTTCCGGAGGGCGAACGGGAAGCTTTCATCGATGCTTTGAGGGACCGTATCGAGGCCGAAGGCGTGAAGGTCGGTAAGAAGAGATCGATCCTGCGACCGGCCCTTGTCTCAGCAATCGTCGTTGTCCTGGCACTTATTACTTTCGTAACGTGTCCGAAAACCGAGGTCGACATAAGGATCGCTCCGGCTTCGGGACTGAACGCGCTTGAAAACATGGCGATCGATCGGATTATTGCAGGATCGCTCGACGATCATTTCCTGGCTACTTCCGGGGATTTCATGGTGAACCCGACAGTATCCGGCGGACAGGCGCTTTCAGTCTGGAAAATCCTGAAGGAAACGCACAGCGACCTGTTCGAACCGGCTGAATAAATAGATGAATTGAAAAAGAAATAT
>DAOVJF010000373.1 GCA_030673355.1 Planctomycetota bacterium
ACATCATATTTATTTCAGGGATTTGAAAACACACCGTACGATTTACAGTTCGAGGCTACGGGCGGTGAAGGCACCCTGACATGGTCGCATATCGGCGGTGATTGGCCGATGGGTCTCACACTCGACCCGGACGGCCGTTTCTACGGCATGCCCCAATCAGGCACTCAGGGCATTTACCTGCTCGACATTCAAGTTGCTGATTCGTGCTTGAACGGGCAACAGACAGATAGTGATACGTTTAGCCTTAATATTGGCTCCGTATGCGCAGACCCACCGTCAATCGATACTACGGATCTGGATGGGGCACTTGTTGGCCAGGCATATAATATGGTTCTTAACGCTACCGATGGTGAGGGCAATCTTACCTGGGAGATTTTAACCGACGACGATCCACTTCCGCTAAACCTCTCGTTAATCGGTAACACCATCCAGGGAACACCTGAACCGGGAACCGACGGGACTTACAGCCTGCATATTCAGGTCTGCGATGAATGCCCAACTCCACAATGCGATGACATCTATGCGGACCTGACCGTTTATCCGCCATGTGCAACAGGCCCAACCATTACAACTATGTCCCCGCTCGACGCCGCGATAATTGGCGAACCGTACAGCATGCAGTTGGAGGCAATTAATGGTGAAGGAATTCTCAACTGGTCTGTCCTCCTCGATGGAGCTCCATTGCCTGCCGGACTTGGACTCGTCGGGGACCAGATTGCCGGTACTGCTGAAGCCGGGACCGAGGGCAACTGGCTACTCCATATTGAGGTCTGCGATTCGTGTCCGGTTTCCCAATGCAATAATAGTTACCTGGAGCTTCCGGTTGGAACAACCCCATGCGATCCCGGGCCCACCATCTCAACCGCATCTATCCCAACCGCTTATGTTGGTACACCTTACTCATTCCAGTTTGAGTCAACCGGCGGTGACGGTACGCTTACCTGGAGAGTTGAGGACCAACTTACATTGCCTGCGCTATGGGTCATTACACCTATGGGCGTCCTCGAGGGAACCGCTTCAGAGCCCATGATGGGAAGTTACCCAATCGAGGTTATTGTCACTGATTCCTGCTGGACCGGTGGACAGAGCGATACTAAAGGGTTCACTCTTGAGATTGAACTCGCGGGTTGTGCCCCGCCACCGGTGATAACCAATTTCCCGGCACTTGCTATTCCGGCGGGTTCAGCAGTCGATCTCCAGTTTTTAGCAGATTCCGGCGAGGGCAACCTCACATGGTCCCTTGAAAATATCTCACCTCCACTTCCGGGAACCGTGGATCTTTCACCGGATGGGCACCTGCTGGGAATTACAGATGCCTCGGAGTTTGGCCTCTATACATTCGATGTCAGGGTGTGCGATGAATGTGATGACCCGGAACCACAGTGTACAGTCCTTGTGGGCTTTGCATTAACACTGAACGAGGCTTCCGGATGCACTAATCCACCAACCACCATAGTCGATGTCTCGATTCCTGAGCCAATTCCCGACGATACACCATACAGTTATTTCATGACCGCTAATGACGGGGATCCTCCTTTTATATGGTTCGGCTTTGGATTCCCTCAGGGCATCTTGATTGACTCTATGACAGGTGAAATACGCGGGTCTACCACGGAAACAGGTACATTCGATGTCTACATCACAATATTCGATTCATGCGATCCGATATCCCAGGCCGACTCGGCATTGTATATCTGGACGCTCTAGGAGTTCTATCTGGCGCAGCATTCCATCATTCCCTGTAAGTGTTTTATCCTGATATTACCAACCCCGTCTTTACCGGCGGGGTTTTTGATAACCAAAAATTTCCTCCCGCGTGCTACAATCTCCATTATGGTGCGCCACCCGCGAATAAGTGTACTGATACCCTTGTACCGTGGCAGGAACACTGTTAAGCAATGCCTTGAATCGCTTCTCATGCAGGACGGTGTAGAGCTTCAAATCCTCTTGCTTGATAACGGCTGCCCGGAGGAGTCCGGTGAATGGGCGGGATATCTCCTGGGGGGGTTGGACAATCCACCGGAATGGAAACTCCTGGAAGTAAAAGATAATATAGGTTTTGCCAGGGGCATGAACAAACTCTATGCTGAATCCGACGCCGCCTGGATCTGTTTCCTGAACCAGGATGTCACCCTTAATCCGGACCATTTGAAAATTCTCGTAAGTGAGCTTACCGGTAACCAGGACCTTGCCGGTGTGTGCGGCACCCTGTACCGTGCTGCCGGAGATGGAGAACCACGGGTTCTTGACACAACCGGGCATGAAATTTTCCGGGACCGTATCGTCAGGAACCGCGGCGCTGGAAGAGAAATCGACGACGGCCTGATTCCCTATGAGGAGGGAGAGGTTTTCGGGTTGTCCGCAGCATGCTCGGTGTTCTCACGTATCGCGCTCGAGGATTCCAGGGAAGTGGAAGGGCCGTTCGATCCCGATTTTTTCTCGTACTTCGAGGATGTCGATCTTGACTACAGGATCAACCGTGCGGGATGGAAACTCGGATATGTGCCACAGGCTGCGGGAACCCACCTCGGTGCGGGTTCCGGTGGTCGGAAAGAATTAAAGATCAGGCTCCGTGCTTATGGTAACAGGCGGCGGATAATGTGGAAGCATGAAACTCCGGGAAGCCTCTGGCCCGATATTATCCCGATCCTGTCGCAGGATATTTACGGCTCAGTACGGGCTTTATTTACCGACCCGATTGCCTGGCTTATCGGTCCATTGATCTTCCTTGGATCGATCGGGAGGATTTTAAAACGCAGGCGTGAGCTGGATAAAAAGTTCGGGACAGCAAGAGGATGGATAAGGAGATGGTTGAAATCGGAAAGGGAGAGGATACGAGGCAAAATTGGTAAAATTTTTAAATAACTTCCAACTAATACTAAATTTTTTACGTGTGGGGAAATGTGGAAAAATGTGGAAAATTACATATAACTATTTATTGAAAACCTAAACGCTTAAAATAGTGGTTTAAGATAGTTTAGTTAATTTGTGTTTCCACTACCTCTATGTGGAAATGTTAAAAAGAATCTCTAATTTATATATATTTTCACCAAATACTTAGTCGTCTAACTGCATGGGCAAGCAAGTTTTCAACACCCTCACGTATCATTCTCATCAATACATTTTCGCTCCGTAAACTTCCATCATGTGGATAATTCCCCCTGTTAATCAGATCATTCTGAAGCTTGAAAATATCTATCCCGCGCTAATATGCTCGTGGGGCATTTTACTCAATATTCAGCCGGCATTGATTCCTGAATACCCTGATCTTCCTCTCTTCAGTTTTATCCCGGTCAGTCGAAATCTATTTATAGTTACCGCGACACCTTGTTACCATGGTGTTATTGTTATGATCAACAATCTCTTTAATAACCGCACTCAGGTTGCACTGGAATTTGCCCTCGACGCTGCAGCCAGCCGAGCGCATTTGATCGCCCACAACATCGCGAATGCCGATACTCCCGGTTACAAGGCGGTACGGCTGCGGTTTGAAGATTACCTCGATCGCGAGCTTAATCGTGGCCGCGCACAGGACACCAGCCTTCGACGCACCGACCCGCGTCACATCCCCGGATCTATCTACAGGGGTCTCCAGGGAACCCCGACTGATTATGGCCTTATCTACACCGA
>DAOVJF010000570.1 GCA_030673355.1 Planctomycetota bacterium
AGTAGCTTTTAAATCTTTCAGGATCGATCCGGTGAAGAAAGTGCAAAGGTCGATCATGTGACATCCTTCGCCGACAATCCGTCCGCCGCCCGAAGGGCCGTGTGCCCAGTGATCATCCGGGAGGTAGCCCGCATTAACGGTGTAGACAATTATTATCGGATGGTTGCGTTCTCTGATCCGATTTTTTACAGTGGTTGCAGCGGGAGAGAATCGACGGTTGAATCCCACCATGTACGGGGTGCCGGTGTCTTTTAAAATTTTAACCAGAGCGAGTGTTTCATCGCGATTGATCCCCATCGGTTTCTCAGAAAAAACAGCTTTTCCGTTAACAGCTGCAAGTGTCGCGAGCGGTGCATGGGTATCATGCCGCGTGGAGATGATGACCATGTCGATGTCGGGAGCTTTACAGACGTCCCCGGCATCGGAAGAATGTTTTTGAGCTTTGAAACGGTTTGCAGCCTCCAAGGCGGTGGGTCCGTGTATGTCGCAGATTGTGTGGATACGATACCGGTCCTCCATACCGAGGAGATTCGGAAGGTGCATAGCGGTCGCGAAAGAACCCGCACCAATTATCCCAACATTCAGTACGCCTTCTTTTTTGGGTGACGGATCAGGAATAATCTCTATCGTGCGTTTAAGGACGTCGTCATCCGGTATGTCGGGATAGGTCAGTAAAACGAGAAGCGGACGGTTTTCTTCCAGTGTTAATGCCTCGTACGCGTCGGCAGCCTTTTCAAGAGGGAACGTTTCAGAGATCATGGGAGAGACATCGATTTTTTTTGCCGCGATGAGATAAAGGTATTCCCGCATGTTCCGGTTTTCAGTCCACCTGACATAACCGATCGGATAATCGTGCCCATCTTCCTCATAAGATGAATCGTACCGTCCGGGACCGTAGGAGGTTGAAATCAGGACGTCAAGCTCCTTCGGATAGAGCTTGTTCCGGTCAATCGAAAGACCGACAGCACCGACAATCACGACCCGGCCTTTTTTCCTGCACATGTCGATGGCCTGGTTGAGCGGCGCGTTCGCCCTCGTTGCCGCTGTAATCAGAACGAAATCGACACCCTGTCCGCCGGAGAATTTCATGGCTTCAACCACCGGATCGACTGTACCGGCGTTTATGACAGTATCGCAGCCGAGTTCCTTAGCCTCGGTAACCCTGACCGGATCCAGATCGAAACCAATCACTTTAATTCCGGATGCCTTTAAAAGCTGGATCGAAATCTGTCCAAGCAGTCCCAGCCCGATAACAGCCGCATACTCGCCAAGGGTCGGATCAGCTCTCCTGACGCCCTGCATAGCGATCGCACCGAGTGTCACGCTGGCGGCATGTTCAAATGAAACATCATCCGGAATTGGAACCACGAGGTTTCTTGGCACACATACAACCTCGGCGTGATTCGCGTACGCGGCGCCCGCGGCAGCGACCCTCTGTCCGGGACGGAGGTCATCGATTCCGGCACCAGGTTCGATTACCCGTCCTGAAAGAGAATATCCCGATGGCGTTCCAGCGGAGAGTTTTCCCGTGACAGTTTCCATTGTGCGGGAAAATCCCTGTGTCATCAGCATATCGAGTCCGCGTTTGATAAGCGCGGGTTTACGGCGTGCTTTGTCGATGATTGTCTCGCCGGAAGATTCTACAATCGACATTTCGGTTCCTACGGAAATGCACGATGCGACGGTCCGGATGAGTACGTAACCCGGCTGAACCGGCGGCGCGGCGACTTCCTGGATTTCGATCCGGCCTTTTCGGATAAGAAGTTGTTTCATTTATCGACCTCACCCAGTCCCGGTATATTCCGGAATGGGGGAAGATATATATTACACATTC
>DAOVJF010000053.1 GCA_030673355.1 Planctomycetota bacterium
CGTTCGACCCGGAGATTTTTAAAGGCTTGCGGGATGGGGATGTCTCACTGAGCTTGGCAACGGCACCCGATTAGGTAGATGTCTCACTGAACTTGTCAACGGCACCCGATTAGGTAGATGTCTCACTGAGCTTGTCAACGGCACCCGATTAGGTAGATGTCTCACTGAGCTTGTCAACGGCACCCGGTTAGGTAGATGTCTCACTCAGCTTATCGACGCCACCCGTTTAGGTCGACGGCACCCGGTTAGGTTGACGCCAGCCGAATGACGTGTTACAGGTTTTTTTTAAGATGCTAGGAGTGGTGATTCAAGACGATGTCGCGATCCGCATACCTGATACGCACCAGGTAATGTTTCTCGTTTTTTGAGTACCAGGCGGTAAATTCGTTATTTCCCAGCGAAGCGGTTACGGTCCAGCAGTCGTACTGGGTGTTTGATGTCTCGACAATTTCGCTGCCGATAACCTTGGCAATAGGGGTAATGAATGAATGGGTCTGGACATCAACGACGGTCAAAGTGATGAAATCCCCAATCTCATACGGGATGTTCCTTAAAAGGAATGGAAGGATATCCGCATCGCAATACCTCCCGCTCCTGGTCAGGGATGATTCCTGGCGGTTGGTGACGCCTGGGTAATATGCTCCGAAGGCCAGGATGTCACCGGTGTAGTTCCCTTCAAAGCGCCATTCATCCTCATCGATCGTGATAATCCGGGTGGACATGTACACCTTAAGGTCGCTCGCACGCATTTTAGAGTCGGAGGTTATATAGTTCTCGATCCCGTCAAGGTCTGTCCAGGTCTGCTCCCACTCAACACGGTAGGCGGTCGCGTCCATCATTGTCATCTGGCTGTAATCGACCCGTGCCGTGCCGACTTTCTCGCCGCGCATCAGGATGTCATAAGATTCGAATCCCCCGGGATGCCAGACAACACCATCGGCGAAATCGAAATCCATGTAAACCTCGCCGACAGCCTGTGGAGAACTAATGACCATCAGGCCGAATATCACACTAAATACAATCAGACGTTTCATGTCTCACCCATACCCAGTGATTTAACTTTACAGATTCTAATAATATCTCACAGGTTCGAAACTATAGCAACGTGGCTGGCCGATCCCGCTTTAAGGCTATAGTCCTGAAAATTTTGATTTCATCCGCAAATCCGGAATTATGCCGATGGTCTTGGTCTGGGCCTGGACTTACCAGCGGATTTTCGTTTCTTTAAATCCCCGTTCGAGGATTTACTGGCGGATTTTTTTTTGGGCGCCTTCTTAGGTTTCGCTATTTTAAATGACACGACTTCCTTTGTGGAAGTCTTTTCAGCGCTTGCCTTTTTCTTTTCGAGCGAAATATTCAAAACATCCCAGATATCAGAAGCGAAATAGAATTTCATTTTGTTACGCACTTCTTCGGGGATGTCCTCGATATGGGATTCATTGGCTTTAGGAATTATTAAGTTGTAAATTCCGTACCGGTACGCAGCCAAAGCCTTTTCCTTGACCCCACCGATCGGCAGGACCTTGCCGGAAAGGGTGATTTCTCCAGTCATCGCGACATTCCTGCGTACCCGCCTGCCAGTGAAAAGGCTGACAAGTGCCGAGGCGATAGTAACACCCGCTGACGGCCCGTCCTTCGGGATCGCACCGGCCGGTACATGAACGTGTATTTCCTGGTCTTCATAGAATTTTGGATCGAGCCCGAGCCTTTCAGCGTTGGACCTGATAAACGTAAGGGCGGCCATTGCGGATTCCTGCATGACCTTACCGACATGGCCGGTGATTGTCAGTCCGCCTTTTCCGTGCATTCGCCGGGCTTCCACATAGAGAACTTCACCACCGACCGAAGTCCAGGCGAGTCCTGTAGCTACACCGGGCCGGTCGTACGCAAACGACTCCTTGCTTGAATAAATATGGTGGCCGAGGAAATCGGTAATATTCTTGCCCGTAACCCTGAACGGGCCTTTATCGTTGGTTGCGATCCTTCGGGTGACCTTTCGGCAGAGGGTAGCAATAGTACGCTCAAGATTACGGACGCCGGCCTCGCGTGTATATCCACGGATAATGGCCTGGTATCCGGATTTTGATATTTTCAACTGCTTTGGGTACAACCCATGGTTACCCAGCTGTTTCGGGTAAAGGTGCCGCCTTGCGATCTCAACTTTTTCCCTTTCCGTGTAACTGGAAAGATGAATGACCTCCATCCTGTCCATAAGTGGCGGAGGGATAGTATCGGGTAGATTCGCAGTGGCGATAAACATAACTTTGGAAAGATCGAATTGAACTTCAAGGTAATGATCCGAGAACGACATGTTCTGCTCGGGATCGAGAACTTCCAGCATTGCGGAGGACGGATCCCCGCGGAAATCGCTGCCAAGTTTATCGATCTCGTCCAGCATGAAAACCGGGTTATTGCTTCCCGCGTCGCGGATACCCTGGATAATACGTCCCGGCAGGGCGCCGACATAAGTCCGCCTGTGACCGCGTATCTCGGCTTCATCCCTGACGCCGCCGAGGCTGGAGCGGACGAATTTCCGTCCGATCGCCCTCGCGATAGACATACCAAGCGAGGTTTTACCGGTACCCGGTGGTCCGACAAAGCACAGTATCGGGCTCTTCATATCCGGTTTAATTTTCTTGACAGAAAGGTATTCCAGGAGCCTTTCCTTGATTTTATCAAGTCCGTAATGGTCCTCGTTGAGGATTTTCTCTACATGGAGGATATCGAGATTATCCTGGGATGATATGTTCCAGGGGATATTCGTAAGCCAGTCGAGGTAAGTACGCACGACGGAAGATTCGGCGGAGTCGGGATGCATCCGTTCGAGCCTTTTAAGCTCCTTCTCAGCTTTATCCCTGACTTCCTCGGGCATCATGCTCTCCTCGATTTTCTCGCGGAACTCTTCGATCTCCTGGCCCTTGTCATCTCCCTCGCCAAGTTCTTTCTGGATTGCCTTCAACTGTTCGCGAAGGACATACTCCCGGTGCGCTTTACCGAGTTCGACCTGGGCCTGGTTCTGGATTTTCGAAGATATTGAAAGGACATCGAGTTCTTTCGCGAGGAAACCCACAACCTTCTTAAGCCTTGCTTCGGGGTCTATGGTTTCCAGGATTTCCTGTTTCTCCTCAACACTCAGGTCGAGGTTGGTGGCGACCATGTCGGCCAGCATTCCAGGTTCTTCGATCCCATCGGCGGCCATAAGCATTTCCTGCGAAATGTTCTTGCCCATCGTAGTGCATCGTTTAAATTGTTCTATGACAGTCTTCATCAAAGCCTGGACGGTATTATCCTTGGTTTTGACCTCCGGGATCTCCTCGATTTCAACGCGAAAAATATCATCGGATTCAAGAAATTTCTTGATTCGCACACGAGTAAGTCCCTGGGCAAGAACCCGCACTTCATTTTCAAGACGCGCCATTCTGAGGATAATTGAAAGGGTCCCGATTTCGTATAGATCATCCGGACCCGGGGCTTCAATCTTAGAGTCCTTCTGGCTGAGAAGCACGACTTTACGATTGGTTTCAATAGCCTCGTCCAAAGCCAGAATGCTTGCAGGCCTGCCGACGGAAATCGGGGCTACGAGGTAGGGAAACACCACAAGATCGCGGAGCGGTATTAAAGGGCTGACATCGGGAACCTCAATAACATCGGGTCCTGGTATGCCGGGTCCATCTAGGTTATCAGTCACGTTATAACTCCATCCTCAAAATAGAAGCCTTTAAAAACAATCTCTAAAGGCTCAGGGATAAAATAAAGCTGGAATTTGAAAGTATAACACAGCACGACAGTCAGAGAGCCACGCCCTCTGTATAATATCTTAATGCATAAAGAACGGTTCTCAAAGAGATTGAATATTTGATGGATTTCAGATTTTTATTTAATGCTCTTTAATCTCTATAAATCCTTCTTTAGGATATTAATTTCGAACCGGTATGTTTCTCAATCACACTCATGCTATAATCTTCATGATCCTTAATCACGTGAAGTATATCTGATTAAATAGTATCTTAATAATCAGGATGGATCACAGAGGTGTAATAGCCATGCAGACCTTCTCAGCGTTAAGACTAGGGGTTATCCTTGTTTATTTCATGATCTGCACAGCATGCGGAAATCCCGGCGATCAGCCCGCGCAAGCGGACGACCAGTCCGATACGAACGGAGTAGCCACAGACATCAATTTCATAGGCGGCGGCACCCAGTCCCCGGATATCGAGCCTGAAGAGGAAGAATACCGGTCGCCGACTCTAAGTACCGATCCTTCACCGACCGAACTAACCTGGCTCTCAACAATCGAACAGGCTGTACGTATGGCCGAAAACGATAATCGCATGAAGATCTGCGTGTTTTTTCATAATGATGAATGCGTCGATTGCCCTGTCATAGAGCGTGACGTACTGACAGACCCAGAAGTAATCAGTAATTCAAGATACTGGTTGTTCGTAAAAGTCGATACCGAGCGAAATCAGGAGCGAACCAGGTACTACCTTCAAGGCGCGGAACCACCGGCGTTTATCTTTCTGGACAAACTGGGTAATCAATATAAAAAATATATCGGGACGGTTTCAGTTGAGGAGTTTGTTACAATGCTTACAACCTGGCGGTAGTGTGGGAAGCATAGTGAATGGATAATCCCCTGTAACTTCGGGGACAAGGCATTTTTCCCTTGATGTGTAATGGTAAAGTCAGGATTATCACTGGAGAAAAATGGCATGTCCCCGTGATAAAAATCCTCTGTACAAAAAAAATTCCAGTAAAGAGATCAGGCCTGAACGGTATTCTTGATGGTTTCGACGATTGCATCGAGCGGGGTTCCCGGTCCCTGGATCGCCCCGACACCAAGTTTAATTAATGCTTCGGCATCGTCGGGAGGGATTATCCCGCCTGCAAGAACGGTTATCCCGGCGGCATCGGCGTTTCTCAAGCCCTCAACAATTTTTGGGATGAGGGTCATGTGTGCTCCCGATAAGATGGAAATTGCAACACAATCGACGTCCTCCTGCAAAGCGGCCGATACAACCGATTCAGGGGTCTGGTGAAGCCCGGTGTAGATAACCTCCATTCCCGCGTCACGAAGTCCGCGTGCTATTACTTTGGCTCCTCGATCATGACCATCGAGTCCGACCTTTGCTACGAGTACTCGAATTGGCTCAGGCATGTTTATACCCCGATGAATTTCTTGTGGGTACTCACGATTATACACGAGTAATCTTGTTTCTGCATTTCAGAAGCTAACCTGCCAGGGTTTGTATCATGAGTTTAACATTTATAGATAATCAGACTTCCCATAATTTCAAAGATATGATACTATAAATTTAACGATGGCTTTATTACCCCTGCCAGAATTAGGGCTAAACTTAATTTTAAACAACCAAGGAGACTCCCATGCAATCCCGTTGTCTGGTTATATTCATGCTGTTTGCTTTACTTGCGTTAAATTTCGGCTGCTCACAAGGCTCATCTACTGTCCTTCCGGACCCGCTCAGTAAAGGTCGCGATTCTCAAACCACCACGCATTCCATACTTGGTGCCTGGACAATTACCCTCGATGGGGTAAATATGGAAGTGGATGTCGTACCTTTACGTACGAGTGAGTTCCACTTAAACCTGCTCCCGTTCATTGAATGGAAAGGGATCAGCTCGTTAATGATCGCTAATTTTACGATCGATTCCATAAAAAATACCGCCGGGCTCGATATCGGTATTCCTCACCCATTCCCCGGCCTTTTAAGGTTCTCTACATTCGATACAAAAGGCATAATTATCACAGATGGATCATTGAGCGGTTACTCATCCGATCCTGAAATCATCCTGAGTGGACCCGATGAACTGAGGATCACCAATGCCGATGGAATGACAAGATGGTGGAATCCGAGGGAATTTCCCCTCTATGACTCTATGTTTGGTTATTCGGATGGTATCTACGGCCGGCCGGATTCGATGATTAATTTCTCCAGCACATTGAATCCATTCAAGTATTACACGGAGGAGTTCGGGGTCGGCAGTGTTTTTCCCGACGATCTTGATTTCGATCGGCGTGGACTTTTTATCGCCAACAGTGCCACGAAATGGCGTCGGTTCGAGTTCGATTTTGGCGGAGAGGCCTTGTTCGGGAAATTCAACTATCTCTGGGATGCATGCTGGGAATGGTATGAAGACTACAACCAGGGATATTTCCCGACAATCGATGACATACCGGACCCTTTCTTCCCGATCACCGCAAATTCACCGGAACCGTTCGCCCTTAAAATCAACGAGGATCAAAACACACTATGGTACGTGAGCGAAATGGAGAATGGCGGCAACCTTAACCTGGCTATCGATGTGTATGACTGGGCTGGCATGAGGCTTGAAGGCGGCATTCCCGATGAAGTGTCCGAAGTTATAGTTGAAAGCCTCACTCTCCCTGGACCCGTAATTGTAAATGGGGTGCTCGATACATCGGGAACCGATCCACACTACTCCACATGGAAAGCCGATCTGGTGGACTGCCATCCCGATGGCGTAAGCGATCAGGAAATTCTTATAACCGTTGTATCCACTGAAGGGAGCTACAAATTTATAGCCGGTATCGATACGGGATTCACCGGAAGCACAGATACGATAGCCGCATATTTACTTTATGCTGCATCGGTTTCCCCGGATTTACCTGATTTTATCGAGGTCACCAGCCCATCCGGCGGCGAAATTCTCATCGCCGGTGAAGTCAATGAAATAACATGGGATTCAGGAACCGGCATACCAACTGTAAAAATTGAATACAGCTTTGATGGATTACAGTATTACGTCATTGACGGTAACGTCTCGAATTTACCCGGGGCTAACAGTTACATTTTATGGGACACAAACGGGATCGGTGACGCGACAGTAACAATCAAGATCACCGATATTGCGGATGGTATCCCTTTTGGAGAGTCGGACCAGTTCATTCTGGAAAAACTGACCCTGGACGAACCTGACGCTGTCGATGATCCCGGCTTTCTTGTCGGTGTATCCAGGGCTATCCACTGGCACACTGAATCCGGTAATACCGATGTAATCCAGAATGTAATCGTCGAATTTTCAAAGACAAGTGGAAGCGGTCCCTGGGTGGAACTCTATAATGGAGCCAACTCAGGGAACTTTATGTGGACACCCGAACTCGAAGATGTAACCACCGAGGGAAGGATTCGTGTTACCGATCCTGCTCACAGTGTCCTGACCGACAAGAGCGGATGGGATTTCGATGTTCTGGAATCGGCACAGGTCGACCTCCTTGAATACCAGGATTTCTTTGATGGTACGACATATTTTTACCGTGGCCGGATTACCGACTGCAGCGGCCTGGATTCATACCTTGACGGTACAAATACAACCTGGGACTTTGTCACCGACTCAACATTGACTGACAGACTCGGTCCCAACAATTTCTTTGTGCAGACAACTAATGGAAGTATGATTGGCCACACTGGCACGGACGCACCGGAATTTGGCGTCAATGACCATGCAATGCGCGCAAACGAGCTTCCATGGCCGCCTGACGGACCGTATCTGTACAATTCTATTAAGCCTGAGTGGGTTTACAACTTCGACATTGCCAGCGATATCCTGAGTTTCAGGGGCGCTGACAACTATTTTGAAGCATGGTATTTTATGGGTGAATTTCTGGATCTTCCCGAGGGTTACACCACGCACCAGTACGATCTTTCAGGCAATCATGGGATTCAATTCCCGCTGGACAAAGACTCCGGACAGACATTAATCGATGACACCGGTGAAATGTGGGGACCTCATGATCCCAACCCGTATAACTCGCAGTATGACGGTGAATGGACTGTCGTTGCCATTGGTAAGGTTAGAGTACCGATGGGCGTCTACCCGCGATCGCTCTTAGTAAAACACCGCATGGGATCAGTATCCAGCAGTGATGGCGATGTCGCGATAACCGGCTTATGTATGTTTCAGTGGCTGGATACAGACACGGGTATGATAATTGCTTATATCCAGACCCATAATTCGCTGACAACGACCAGATTTGATGCAGGCACCGGTATGATAACCGGTGAAGCACTCATAGGCGCACTTGTCTTCGATTAACAGAATCTGTATTAAGTTTGATAGAAATTCCTGATGGATGCCGACAGGAATGTCGGCGCACCGGACAGGGCTTTTTGTATTATTTTTTTAAATCAGTAGAGGCCAGAGCTTAATATAATAGATAATCAGACTTCCCATAATTTAAAAGATATGATACTATAATTTTAGCGATGGTTTTATTGCCCCTGCCAGGATTAGGGGCAAACTTATCTTAAACAATCAAGGAGGCTCCCATGCAATCCCGTTGTCTGGTTATGCTTATGCTGGTTGCATTACTTGCGTTAGGTTTCGGTTGCTCTGAGGGCTCATCTACTGTTTTACCGGACCCGGCGGACAATCCAATCCCGCTCAGTGAAGGTCGCGATTCTCAAACCACCACGCATTCCATACTTGGCGCCTGGACAATTACTCTCGATGGCGTAAATATGGAAGTGGATGTCGTACCTTTACGTACAAGTGAGTTCCACTTAAACATACTCCCATTCCTTGAATGGAAAGGGATCAGCTCGTTAATGATCGCTAATTTTACGATCGATGCAGGTGAAAATACTGCCGGCATTGATATCGGTATTCCCCACCCATTCCCCGGCCTTCTAAGGTACTCTATCTTCGATACAAGAGGGATAATTATCACAGATGGATCAATGAGCGGTTACTCATACGATCCTGAAATCATCCTGAGCAGGCCTAATGAACTGAGGATCAGTAATGCCGATGGAATGACAAGATGGTGGAATCCGAGGGAATTTCCCAACAATGGCCTTATGTTTGGTTATTCAGATGGTGTTTACGGTCAGCCGAATTCGATGATTCATTTCTCCAGCACATTGAATCCATTCAAGTATTACACGGAGGAATTTGGGGTCGGTAGTGTTTTTCCCGACGATCTTGACTTCGATCAGCGTGGACTTTTTATCGCCAACAGTTCCCCGAAATGGCGTCGATTCGAATTCGATTTTGGCGGCGAGATCATGTTCGGGAAATTCAACTATCTCTGGGATGCATGCTGGGAATGGCATGAAGACTACCATGAGGAATATTTCCCGACCATCGATGACATTCCGGATCCTTTCTTCCCGATCGCCGCAAATTCACCGGAACCGTTTGCCCTTAAAATCAACGAGGATGAAAACACACTATGGTACGTGAGCAATCTGGAGAATGGCGGCAACCTTAACCTGGCTATCGATGTGTATGACTGGGGCGGCATGAGACGTGAAGGCGGCATTCCCGATGAAGTGTCCGAAGTTATAGTTGAAAGCCTCAATCTCCTTGGATCCGATATAGTAAATGGTGTACTCGATACATCCGGAACCGATCCACACTACTCCACATGGAATGCCGATCTGGTGGGCTGCTATCCCGATGGCTTAAGCGATCAGGAAATTCTTATAACCGTTGTATCCACTGAAGGGAGCTATAGATATATCGCTGGTATCGATACCAAATTCTCCGGAGCCACAGATACGATAGCCGCATATATCCTATATGCTGCATCGGTTTCCCCGGATTCTCCTGATTTTATCGAGATCACCAGCCCATCTGCTGGCGAAATCCTAATCTCAGGTGAAGTTAATGAAATAACCTGGAATTCAGGACCCGGCATACCAATTGTTAAAATTGAATACAGCTTTGATGGATTACAGTATTTCGTCATTGACGGTAACGTCCCGAATTTTTCCGGGGCTAACAGTTACGCGTTATGGGACACAAACGGGATCGGTGGCGCGACAGTAACAATCAAGATCACCGATATGGATGATCTTTTCCCTTTTGATGAAACAGGCCAGTTCATTCTGGAAAAACTGACCCTGGACGAACCTAACGCAGCCGATGATCCGGGCTTTCTTGTTGATGAATCCCGGACTATCCTCTGGCATACTGAATCCGGTAATTCCGATGTGGTCCAGAATGTTATCGTCGAATTTTCAAAGACAAGTGGGGCCGCTCCCTGGAAGGAACTCTATAATGGAGCCAACTATGGGAACTTTCAGTGGACACCCGAACTCGAAGATGTAACCACCGAGGGAAGAATTCGTGTTACCGATACCGATCCTTTACACAATGTCCTGACTGATATGAGCGGGTGGGATTTCGAGGTTCTGGAATGGGCACAGGTTGACCTCATTGAATACCAGGATTTCTTTGATGGCACGACATACACATACCTTGGCCAAATTATCGACTGCAGTGGGTTGGATTCATACCTTGACGGTACAAATACAACCTGGGACTTTGTCGACGACACAACATTGTCTGATAAACTCGGTGCTGTCAATTTCCATGTCGACACAGCTACTGGAAGTGGTATTGGCCACACTGGCACGGACGCACCGGAATTTGGCGTCAATGAC
>DAOVJF010000341.1 GCA_030673355.1 Planctomycetota bacterium
ACAGTGAATGTCGCCAATCAGGAGCCGAAGATTGAAAAATTCCGGACGCGGTTCGGACGCCTGTTGTGCTCTCTCAAATCCGGGTGGATTCAAGCTGGCGGACAATGCCTGGTTTCCAAGAAGAGGGTTGTCGTAAATCCAGAGATTATCCATGTCGGCGACATAGAGGTATCCGCCGTAAATTTTAGCGCGACGCGCGTAACCGGGGGTATCCTTTTCAAAAACTTTACTCAGATTGGGAAGGTTGGATAAATCGTACGCCACAACGCCATCTTCACCGCACGCCGCGAGTAAAATATTTCCGTTGATCGTGATGGTGTCGATAAAACGCTTGACGTAAGTTTCAGCTACAAATGCCGGTTGCCAGACGTCCTGGACATTATGCACGCTGATATTCGACGCCTCGTCATTTCGCGCGATAATCGCGTAACCGTTAAGGCCGACCACATCCTCGAAATTCGCCATACGAGATCCATCGGTGTAAGTGTTAACGGGGAGGGTTGGTGAATCCATGACATATGGCGCCAGTCCGAAGGGCGCATCGGACACAAGTAAAATATCCCCAAGGAAAAACATATCCCGTACGCGTGAAACCGGGATCGTGTCGATAAAATGGGGCTGTGAAGGATTCAAGTTGCTGTAAATTCGAAATCCACCGAAATAATCGCCGACATAGAGGTAGCCATTGCGGAAAGCAGCGGATGTCGCCCAATGCGTGTCGTCGCTGAAAGTCATCTGGGGATTATCCGGATCGGCAAGTGAATAGACCTTGATACCGGCGGGTCCGTCGCAAAGGTAGAGGCGGTTCTCATGGATATACAGCCTGATCGCGTAGGTGGTCTGAATCTCTTTAACAAGAGCCGGATTATTTTTGTCGGAAGCATCGATAATTTTCAATCCGCCCGGACCGTCGGCCAGGTAAACCGTGTCCCCCAGGACGGCAATATCTTCAGTGCACATAGTCGCTTGTGAACCCTTAGTTGGAGGTGGGGGTTCAATTGGCGGGGTGGTTTCGGCTCCGCCGCCGCAGGAGAGACAAATGGAAGCGCAGAACGCAATAAGGACGAGGAGGTTTGCGGTGGCCGATATCTTTAATCTATTGATCAGCATATTATTTTCCTTATGTCTTATATAAGGATTATCCCACATTAGTGGGGATAATACGATTCAGGAAGGGATAAATTTTAACGTGGATTTGTTTCAGGGGTGGTGTTTGAAGCCCCGGGGTTTCCCTGGTACTCGCGGGCGGCCATTATAACTGGAAAAACGCCTGCGCATCCCGGCTATACGTTTTCGTTCAACATTAATTTTCCACTCGTTCGCCTGGTAAATAGCGATTGACAGAATCCATAAAATAACAACTATTATGATAATAGAACGCACGATCCCTTCGATGGCTCCCATATCAACAGTAATTGTAACCAACCCGGTATCATGAATCGAGAACATCGCGGCATATACGATCCCTTGTACTGACATCATTGGTCTGACCTCCAGTCCGAAAAGTCGGTGAATTTTATGTTTGTTACTAGTTGGGGGGGGTATTAAAGGGGAAATGCTGTTATTAACTATCTACCACATATTTTGGAAAAATCAACCGTGCTCGCCGTAAAGATAATCTGCCTGTTAAGTGTGATAAAATTACCAGCCTGTATATATAATCTAAATACCAAACATTGGTTTAGGTTTTAATGTGTGTTTTTATAATAATTGACTCAATCAAAAAAAAATAACACAGAAAATAACCAATTAGTCAATTTTGGACTTGCGAGTAGCCAAAACTTGTGGTTAACTAAAATACCAATTGCCTACTTTTGGAGATAACTAGGTAAAAGTGGATGAAATAGACTTACTTTGTAATATTATCGGCTGAGGAGTGTTGATCGTGAACTTAATTCCAAAAATTTCCGGCGCGTTTGTTGTTCCTCTCGAGAACACCGGGAGGTTGACGACGCCAACTCACTTTAAACCTTTGGTAGAGGATGTAGGTTACTTCCGTCTCGCGTCTGATTTAATCGAACTGGATGATGTTTTTGGGGAGAATAAAATCAAGTACGCTGAATTTTTTACAGAAAGCGAGCTTGAAAAAGTTCTTCAAGAGCTATCGGAGGATGACAATGCCGCCATGGACTATGATTCCAAATGGTCCCGGAGAATGGTATGCGAATCAATAATTAAAGTAGAGTCAATTGTGAAAGCACGGTTTGTGATACCAAAAGTAGTGCGCGATTTTGCCTCACTTCAACCAGGCACCGAGATTTTACTCATTGCCAATGATTTTTACCTTGACTTCTGGAACATTGATAACTACAGGCAAGCAAGGGAGCGGTACCTTGTTAACAAGTCAGGGCGGGATGGGATACAGGTTCATCCCGGCGATCTATTTACACTTAGCAACTGATCCGGATAACTTTCCATCAGTCGCTAATTTTAATCAGCACCTTGCCGAATGCCTGACGACTTTCGAGATGTTCATGCGCTTTCGGGAGTTCATCAAACGAGAAGACACTGTCCACGATTGGTTTCGCAAGCCCCCTCGACACAAGATCCAGGCACCGCGAATATTCATTCCGCGATCCCATCGTGCTGCCAAGTATGCTTAACCCTTTAAAGAAGATCATCGCGAGATTTAAATCGACAATCGTTCCCGATGTTGTCCCGCACGTGACCATCCTGCCGCCTTTCGCGAGCGATTTAATGTTGCCTTCGAACGTATCCTTCCCGATATGATCGATAATCAGGTCGACCCCGCGTTTACCGGTGAGATCACGAACTTCCTTAGCGAAATCGGATTTCCTGTAATCAATGATTTTTTCGATCCCGAATTTTTCTGCCGCTTCGATTTTTTCGGGGCTTCCGGCTGTCGCGATTACTGTAGCGCCGGCTATTCTGGCAAACTGGATCGCCGCTACTGAAACTCCGCTGCCTGCAGAGTGTACGAGCACCCAGTCGGACGGTTTAACCCGTCCCCTCGTGTTTACCATCCTGTATGCGGTTAAAAATGTCAGCCCGAACGCAGCCGCGGTATCCCATGAAACATGGTCCGGGATCGGGAAAACTTCCACATTTGGAGCCACAATATAATGAGCGGCGCCACCATCGAATGATTCTCCCCTGATACCGTACATGCTGCACAACGGATCATCCCCTTCTAAACAATGTGAGCAGGTCCCGCAGCTCCGTCCCGGAAGTAGTGTAACCCTCATTCCTTCGGCCAGTTCGACGCATCCCTCACCGGTTTTATCGATGACCCCGGTTACATCGCTGATGGGGATCAGGGGTAGCGGGAATTTATGGCCCGGTATTCCCCGTCTGACCCAGAGGTCGAGGTGGTTGAGTGCCCCCCGGACAGCCCTGATCCTGACCTGGCCGGGACCGGGTTCCGGGATTGGTCGATCTTCGAGTTTCAGGACATCGATGTTTCCATGTTTCGGAACCACCCATGCTTTCATTGTTTTAGCTGGTGAAGAGGTGATTTCAGTCATTTTTCAGTTCTGGATCCTTGCTCGGTTTTTAAAGAGATAGTGGGGAATTTTAACATATCTGTGAACATGGGGACACCTCTTTTCGCCCATCGAAAAGTCGGCACGCGTAATCCGATAGCTGGAAGGGGCTGTTGAAAAAGTGGTTAAACCCCTCATTGACATTCGGGGCTCTGATACATTCGTGGACTTCGCGGACGGGCCGTCCGCGGTACAGCAGGCCGGCGTCCTGCGCTACGGGATTTAGTACTTTATCAACAGCCCCTGGAAGCTAACGGCACGCTCGTCGATGCGCCGGGGTCGCATGACACGGGACTACTATGGTAAGAATGCAGCCCGGTCAGGTTTTTATGGGCGGAAGGCGTCGATCAGTTTGGCGACTGGGGGTACGCCCTTCTTTTTGGCGATTTTGCAGATGGATTCGATCCGGTCTCCATACGGGATCAAGTTGTCGTTCCGGTGGATCAGTCCCATGTGGAGCGTGCCGGTGTCTTCGGCAATCTGCCAGCCAGCCTGGTAATCAGCGGGGTTGTAGTCATCGGGGATATCCACCGACATCTC
>DAOVJF010000025.1 GCA_030673355.1 Planctomycetota bacterium
GCTTACCTGATCGGTAATTACGAAATCTGGGTTTTCGATGTGGCCGATCCCGGAAATCCAATACTAATTAGCAATATTGAGGCCCTTGGCCCCTGGTATGCCGACTTCCAGTACCCATATTGTTATGGACTTAGGAACCAGTGGTCGAGTAGTGAGAATCAATTGGATCTGATTGATTTCTCTGACCCGTTCAATCCCATAGTTCACGAGGACGTATTGCATTTCACGGGACACACGGGTTCTGGGATTTGCATGGATGAACAATACCTGTATATCACGCACGAGCCTGCCATTGACTGCGAGATTCAAATTTTTGATTATGCAACAAATCCCACAGCCCCGACCCATGTAACTGACATAGCCACCACAATGCCCCCGCAAGTGATGGCCGTAACTGAAATTCCGACATATGGAAAATACCTGATAGCCGGTGGATATACGGAACTGTGGGCCTACTCGATTGAAAATCTGTCATCAATTCTCGAAGTTCCCTCTTATGCATTGACTGATTCGACCGGCGTTAACAGTATCGCCTGTGATGATGAAACTATTTATGTTATGTACCATACGGGCGCATGGAACTTCTGGTTCTATACGTTGCAGCTTGATGACTTTGGTTTGAATCTCGTGTACTTCGATAAAATCGACCTGACTTTCTCTGCATATTCAATTCTGCTCGATGAGCCTTATTTGTACCTGGGTGGCGGTGATGGCTTGTCAGTGTTTGATGTTTCCACACCCACTGCGCCCGTGTTCGACAATTCATACGAGCTGATCTCATATGGAAGATCACTGGCTCAATCGGGTGATACTCTTTGTATTATTCCCGGCGGTGCAGGATTGGAGTTTTTCAACGTGGCCGACCCCACATCGCCTTTCCATTATCCTTATTTACCGGTATGTAACAAACCTGAAGATATAGCTGTTATCGGGGATTACCTGTTCGTAGCGGACATTGCAAAGGATTTTGGAACGATACTTACACTGGATATCTCGGATCCTGCAAACGCTTTTGTCGCCGCAAGTTTCACAACACCGGATCTGGTGGATTATATCGATGCGTACGGGACCACTCTTCTGATCACATACTACGATGTTACTGAGAATTTTATGCTTCTGGATGCATCGAATCCTCTTAACTTGAGCGTGATGACTTTTCATACAGTTACAGATTCAATAAATTCGATCAAATTAACAGCCGATGCCATATATATTGGCACCAGCTTCCCAGAAGTTCTTGTGTTTGATTATTCGGTCTTTCCCCCGGTCAACATGGGAGGAATAATGCTGTCCGATACTCCCATTGAAATGACCACAGGGCTTGATCACCTGTACGTCACGACATACAGCGGGATCGAAATCCTGTCTCTGACCAATCCACTGAGTCCGGGATATGAAGGAGTGTACACGCCCACCGATGACCAGGAGATGTGTGAGGTTGCCGGAGAATACCTTTATATTACGGGTGACAGCACACTCGAGATCGCTAGCCTGGCAGACCCGTCAAATCCGGTTTTCGAAGCTTCTCTCGAAGTTACCGCTACTTACGACATTGATGAACTGGCAATCGACGGTCAGTACGTTTATGTAACCGGCTATGAAACCCCAATCTATGCGATTCAAAGGCTGCCTTTCGATGCACCAACTTTTTCTTGCTTCATACACGAAATCGATGATTACAGCTGCGAAAAATTAATCGCCCACGAGGGATTTCTGTATGAGATGAACGAGTACGAGGGAGTGCAGATATACGATTTATACTGATCCATTAAAGAAGAGGATAACTAACTATTGATTTTGATTGATGGCCTTATTAAACCTTGTCCTTTCCCGGACGTCCCCGCTGTCTCAAATCAGTAAGGGTTTATCGGACCAATATACTCATCTGCAACAACCACCTGGTCGAACCATATCCTGCTGACATGCCCGGCATCGGCCTGAGTTATATAAGTGAGGAGCCACAGGAAATTAATATTCAGATCCACATCCGAACGCCAGCGGAAACCTCCAAAAGGTTCGCCCCCGGGATCGGGGATGAAGCTGTCCCATACCCATTCCCCATTTGGGTAACCCTCACCGAGATAGCTGATACACTGTCCATCCTTGAAGCGAAGCTGGCCGTTGATCCATAACGCCATTTCCCCGTTCGGTTCGGTGACCGGATCGTTCATTTTCATCATAAGCTCATGGCATATCCATGTTCCCATCTCCACTTCAAGGTCGGGATCGTTGATGAAATCATTACCCCAGTAATTCTCGGCCGGGCATATGCGCATCTCCATCCAGTATGTGTAGAAATCCCATCGCCATGGGTCGTAATTTCCGAATGGCTCGACACCTGTGGTAAACCTTTCATCCCCATTGGGTTTTTCACCCGCGCCACCCTGGGGCCATGGGGTCGATGGATTGTAACCTCCGGCATGGAAGAAATGATGGATAGGCCCGCAATCCGGGTCGAATTTCACATAGAATCGGATATATAACCGGTCGTAACCGGGCAGGAGTCGGCGGTAAAGGTGCGCGCCGTTTCCCTGTCCACCGGTATGTGTAACAAGGAGCGACTGGCTGCCGGAGCATCCGGGCGGTGAATGATCCGAAAAGGTCATGTTGTCAGGATTTTTCACTTCCTCCCAGATGCTGAATAATTCTTCAAGAGAACCCTCTTCGAAATTTTCCACGAAAATTACACTTGAATCATTTTCAATACCAACATCGCCCGGATAGTCACCTGAAATACCGCCGCTGATGTTAATTTGTACAATGTCATAAAGGGAAGATGCTCCGGAATCAGCTTTGATCCTTACGTTGTATTTTCCTGCCGGCGCACCCGTGTTATTGGTCAGCTCAACAGCCCATGAATTTCCTCCAAGATGAGTAAACGGGCTGAACTCCTCTCCCGTTATTTCCGGCGCTTTTAACGCCACCTCGCCGACATTAATCTGCCAGTCATACACTTCCGCCTGCAGATTTACGGTCGAGCCTTTGAAATTGAATAACGTGCCTGTCTGTGTTACGGAATCTATCGAATAAGGTTCCTCGCAATTACCGGGCAGAGAGGCATCAACGGCGAAAATAGCTGTCGGCCAGTTTGGTGGATCGGGAACGTAGATCAGGAAATTCTCTGAATGGCTGGCTCCTTCGGAAAATACCCGGCCGGATTCATCTTTCGCATATGCCCTGAATGGGTTAATTTCATATCCTCCCGGAATATCGAACAGTTCAGTCCAGTCATCGGCATTGTAAAGCAGGGGTCCGTCATCATTGGTGTAGACGATCGTCCGGACATCATATCCGCTAACGGGATACGGATTCTTAAGCGTGAGGTCAACATCGAGCATTCGTGTGACAGGATTGAAGGAGTTAAGCACTATGGTTACGCAATCATCACAGTATGGGGGCTGAAAAAGGGGAGTGATGTTGAAGTGGGTTTGTACGGTGCGCCTGGGATTTCCTGAAACGGTCAAACGGTCCGGATTGAAACACAAGTCCCACATTCCCCAAAGGAGGCGATCAGATGAAACCACCTGTTGCGATATTGGATTACCCGGCAATTCCACAGGTAACACCGGTTTCCCCTGAACACTGGCACAGCCGATGAGGATCGGCAGGATTATTGTGGTGACTGAAATTCTTAGAAGAGAAGGCATTTTAAAATCTCCCGTAAACGAAAATTCTCATGGTTGGTATTGAGAATAACACATTGAGCCGCTTTTGAAATTGTATTATGTCCATGATACCGAAATAAGCCGAATAATGGGGACAGTGACTGATTTTGATTGATAGCCTTATTAAACCTCATCCTATTTCGGACACACCCGCTGTCTTAATCGCACCCGGGCAGACCGAGGAAGGAATTAAATCCAATCCTGTTAAACAAAAATTGATTGGACATATTTAATATTGATGTAGGTCGGCAAGCACGTTCGACCCGGAGAATTTTTAAGCTTGCGGGATGGAGATGTCTCACTCAGCGTGTCGACGCCATGCGTTCAGGATGCTTCGAGATTAAGACTGGCAAAAAGATGGTGTCCCTGATCTCGAATCAATAATTAATTAACAGGATTGGTCTAAGGGGTGATTAAAATCTAAAACAATAGGTAATTGTCCTTTTTTAGTTCCGGTAAACTTGACAAATACAGCTTATTTGGCTATCTTACCAAATAGCCAATATACTCAACGGTACTCAAGATATGGACACTCAAACACAGGCTATATTCGAAGCCAGGGCAGGAATCATCAAGGCGCTCGCTCACCCGACCCGCCTGTTCATCGTCGACGAGCTCTCCCGCGGCGAAAAATGCGTCTGCGAACTGACGGAGATGATCGGAGCGGATGTGTCGACCGTCTCCAAACACCTCTCGATCCTCAAGGGCGCGGGAATGGTGACGGACAGAAAGCAGGGCTTAAATGTCTTCTATGAGCTCAAGACCCCCTGCGTACTCAACTTCCTCGACTGCATACAAGCTGTGATGGAAAACAACATGCAGGACCAGGCCAGCCTGTTCCGCTGTTCGCTAAGTGGGAATCCCAGGGGAGACGGATGAGCTGGAAGCAGGAATGGAAACCTCTTGGCGTGTTTGCGGGGATTTTCCTGGTGTTCTTTTTCTACCCCTTTGAATCCCTTACCCCGGAGAACGCATTCGTAAGGCCAATCACCGAGGCACTCGCGCTTGCCGGGGAGTATGCGCGCGAGCATGTCATCACCTGTCTCATACCGGCGTTTTTTATAGCCGGCGCCATCTCGGTTTTCCTGAGCAGCGAGTCGGTGATCAGATATCTCGGACCGAAGGCGAACAAGGTTCTCGCCTACACCGTTGCCTCGGTGTCCGGGACCGTTCTCGCGGTATGCTCCTGCACAATTCTTCCGCTGTTTGCCGGCATCTACCGGATGGGCGCCGGGATCGGGCCCGCGACGGCGTTCCTCTATTCCGGCCCCGCCATAAACGTGCTCGCGATCATTCTCACCGCGAGGATCCTCGGGATCGAGATGGGAATCGCGCGCGCGGTCGGCGCGATCGTGTTCGGAATCGTGATCGGGCTTCTGATGCATGTCTTTTTCGTGAAAGATAAAGACCTGGAAGTTGTCGCGATGCAGACGGTCGATGACCAACCGTCGCGCCCGTTGTGGCAGAACGCGCTCTATTTCGCGGTAATGATCGCGATCCTGATTTTCGCAAACTGGGCGCCTCCCGCCGGAGAATCGGGCGCATGGTCCATGGTTTACGCGTCGAAATGGATCATCACCGGACTGTTCTCACTTGTACTCGGGGTGATGCTGGTCTCCTGGTTCTCGCTCAGGTGGTGGAAAGTAGCCATCGTCGCGGTTCCGACAATTCTGCTGGCGATACTGCTGCCGGATTACCCCCTCATTTCATTCTCAGCGGCGGTTATCGGGATCTCGTGGATCACAAGCACCGATCGGGATGAAACGGCCGAGTGGTTCGAGGCGACGTGGGGATTCGCGAAGCAGATTCTCCCCCTGCTCTTCTATGGGGTTCTGATCGCGGGAGCGCTCCTGGGACGTCCTGAACACGAAGGGCTTATCCCGTCGACCTGGATAAGCGCCCTGGTCGGGGGCAACTCGATTCTCGCGAACCTGTTCGCATCGGTAGTGGGCGCGTTCATGTACTTCGCGACGCTTACCGAGGTGCCCATCCTCCAGGGGCTCATCGGAAACGGGATGGGCAAAGGTCCTGCCCTCGCGCTGTTGCTGGCCGGTCCCGCGCTGTCTCTTCCAAACATGCTTGTGATCAGAAGCGTGATCGGCACAAAGAAAACGGTTGTCTATATTGTCCTGGTTGTCGTGATGGCGACGATCTCAGGGGTTTTTTACGGAGCATTTTTCGGATAGGAGCCTTATGATGAAAAAGATATTCATACTCGGAGCTGGGTGTTTCAAATGCAACAAACTGCACGAGAATGTCGAAGCTGCGATCGAGGAAACGGGCGTGGAATGTGAAGTCAGCAAGGTGTCCGATCCTGCTGCCTTTGCCGAATTCGGCGTCATGACCAGCCCCGCTCTGATTATCGACGGTGAGTTGAAAGCCGCCGGCAGGATGCTGTCGGTCGAGCAAATCAGGAAGATACTGGAAGAGTGAAAATATGAAAATAAATAACATTCTGTCAATCGGTCTATTGGTATTTGTGGCCATCAGTGTAGCGGTCATGATCGCTAATGCATCCCATTCGAACCAGTCGGATGATAACGGATCGAATGAAGTACCGGCCCCAATCGAAACCGGAACGCAAGCATTGCCGACCATGACCGAGCCGGAAAATGGAACAGCCGAAACCCAGGCCTTATTGCCTGACAGGTTAACCGTGTATTATTTTCATGGCAGATCGCGTTGCGGCCCATGTACCACCCTGGAGCGGTATGCCCGCGAGGCGGTCGCAAATAATTTTGCGGACTCGGTCGAAAACGGGACTATCGAATGGCGTGTGGTGAATATTGATCAACCTGGGAACGTAGAATTCGTTGAGAAATATTTACTCTACACCCAATCGGTGATTGTATCGGAAATAAGGGATGGCACGGAAGTCCGCTGGAAGAATCTCGATAAAATCTGGGCTCTTGTAAATACTGAGAGTGAATATAAAACCTATATCCATGATGAGGTAAGCGCCTGGATGGAGGATAACGGGTAGCCATGTTTCTAATTGGAGCGGCATCGGCTCTCTGGCTGGGAATTCTTACCTCAATAAGTCCCTGCCCTCTTGCGACAAATATCGCGGCGATTTCGTTTATAGGACGGCATGTGGGTGATGCGCGTCGGGTGTTTATTTCGGGGATCGCCTACACGCTGGGAAGAATGATCACATACCTTGTCGTCGGTATCGTGGTCGTTATGGGGGCGCTTTCCATCCCGGGCGTCGCGAATTTCCTGCAGGAGTCCATGAACAAAATTCTCGGCCCATTGCTGATAGTCGTCGGCATGTTCCTTCTCGAATTGATTCGGTTGAATATTTCGGGACCGGTCGCAAGCTCGCGATTCCTTGAGAAAGCGGGAAAGGGGGGAATCCTGGGAGCGGGTCTCCTCGGGATCACCTTTGCGCTCTCTTTCTGCCCAATCTCGGCAGCTCTCTTTTTCGGTTCTTTAATACCCCTTGCCGTACAGCACCAGTCGAGAGTGGTATTCCCGTCGCTGTACGGGATTGGAACCGCGCTGCCTGTTGTGATTTTCGCGATCCTGACAGCTTTCGGAGCGCGATTTGTGGGGAAAGCTTTCGACAGTCTCAGGAAAATCGAGCGTTGGGCCAGGAGCATTACAGGAGTCGTTTTTATCCTTGTAGGCATCTACTACACGCTGGCATACATCTTTAAAGTGCTGTAAAAAAAGGGACAAGGACCAATCGCATTTTTTTCTGTCTGCCTGTAAGTATCAGGAAATATCTGATAGTATATGTTCCTGCCTGATTCAGTAAACGATACCTTTCAATCGCTCCGCGTGTGATTAACATCACTTGATCGGATCTGGAAGATCGACACATTAAGGAGAAATTCAATGAATAATAGGATTTCAGTTGGAATTTTAATAGGTTTATGTTTACTTATTCTTACCGGTTGCTCCGGGGACGGTTCGAACCCGGCTTTGCCTGCAACGGGTCTCGCTCTCACATCCGGTCCTGACGACCAGGCCCGTGAAGGGCAGCAATCGAGGCCTCATCTGATCGGCTATTATGATGTTCTTCTGGATTTAGAGAACCATGGATTTGAACTGGTTCCCAACCGGTCGATTGATTTCGCCCTGAACTTAATGGTCTTCCTGAACAACCCGACAGGCCTTTCGTTCAACGTGAACGACGTTTTTTCCGCGCCGGATTACGTTGATATCGACATCGACATCACCCTCAACCACCCATTGGACGACGCTATGTTCGATATTTACGATGTCCGGGCAATTTTCATGGGTGACGGAACGGAAGCGATGAGTTACGACAGCGACCTTATTTACGGGGGCGCTGGAACTCACCAGGGCCTTATAAACGCCGATGGTTACAGTCGCTGGTTTAATCCGACCGGGTTTTACGGGGGAACGCTTTTCGATTACGTCCCGAATTTCCTGTCAACTCCGGATTACACTACCTCCGCGACTCTGAATCCATATAAATATTACAGCGAAGGACTCGGTGCCGACGACGATCTCTGGACCTACCTGGCCGCCGGGGATCCCGAGACCGGTTACTTCCTTCATGGTTCCTCGCTCACCAGAAATTTCCTGATACGCTTTCCGATCCCGGTTCCCGGCATAAAATATGCGTTCGCGATAATCGCTAACTGGGAAGGAACCGACCCTGGGAATCATCCTTCGCACGCGTACGAGGCTGTTGGTGTAAGCCTTGAAGATTTCAGCACGCTTTATTACGTGGACGAAATAAACAATGGCGGAAACCTCGATCTCGACATCACTGTCTTCGACTGGGACGCCGAACTCACCGGAGACGTGATGCTCGATTACGATCTCTTTATCGAAAGCACGGTCCTTTATTCGGATTACAAGGTGAATCCCGGCGCAATGGTCCCAACGGCAAGCGGTGACAACTGGAATACATTCCACTTTGAAATCCCTGCCGATGCGGTCCTCAGCACCGTGGGAAATGAGCTCTGGATAATTGTGGAGGATAACTTCGCGGACTATACAAATCCCGCAGGGTTTCCAAACGAAGCCGACGACGACCCGATCGCGGCATGTTTCCGGTACGACCTTCTGGTTACCGATGAGCCTCCGCCGCCACCCGATCCGTGGATCATGGTCACCGATCCCAACGGTGATGAAATCTGGCCTGTCGGATTTAACGGAGAAATTACCTGGGATTCATTCGGACCAATCGATGAGGTTAAAATCGAGCTGTCAATGGACTCAGGAGCCAGTTACGATTATGTCCTTGCAGCCACAACACCGAATGATGGTATTTTCGAATGGAACTCCATCCCGGTTGAATTTATCGGTACCCAGAACCGGATCAAAGTGTCCGATGTCACCGATCCACTGGTCTTCGATGAATCGGATGCTGATTTCACTGTTACCGGTGAATGGCTGACTGTCACGTCCCCGAACGGTGGGGAGTCGTGGGCTGGCTACTCGACGCAGGAGATTACGTGGGGATCATCATCACCGGGCGGTTATGTGAACATCGAATATTCGAAAGATAATTTCACCGTTGATATTAATGAAATTGTCACCACTACCCCGAATGACGGCAGTTACTTCTGGGATCATGTCGCGCTGGATTTTACAGACACTGCCAGGGTGCGAATTTACTCAGCAGACCCGCCAGTAGCGGATACTTCAGACGCCGATTTCAGTATCACAGAGCCAGGTGCCCTCATTGATGTTCTATTACCCGATGGCGGTGAGGAATGGGGAAATGGCTCAAGCAACGGGATAACGTGGTTTTCCTACGGAGACATAGACAGGATCGGCATCAGTTACTCAACCGATAATTTCACATCAGTTATTACAACAGTAGCGACTGATCTTGATGACACCGGTAGTTATGACTGGACCGTCCCTTATGATCCCACAACGACAGCTCGTGTGATGGTCGAGGGTTATGCTCTGACTACAGTAGTCGCGGAGGATGTCTCAATCGCCGATTTCAGCATTGTCGATGGCGGCTGGGTCCGAACCTGGAAAATCGAGGACTATTACAACGTAAGCTATGACGTGGTAAGTGATGATGAGGGTTATGTATACGTTTGCGGGTATGCTGACGACGATTACAGCTCATGGCCTGTCACTATAAAATATGATCCGGCAGGTAACCTGATGTGGATGAAGGAATTCGGAGAGTCGGGATCTTCCTATGACTGGAATGGTGCCTATGGAATAGAGCTGGATTCCAGTGGGAACATTTACCAGTGCGGAGGTTTTGAGGGAACCAACGTTGATTTTGATCCGGGACCTGGCATGGTGTTGCTGAGTTCCGGTGCGGAGAGAAACGGATTCTTATGTAAATGGGATTCCGGTGGAAATTTCCTGTGGGCTATAACCTGGGGCGGTACCGATTACGGCGGAGGCTCCGCATTAGCCATTGATTCCAGCAAGGTCTGGGTCATAGGAACTTTCCGGGGCACCTGGGATTTCGATCCGGGCGGCGGGGTTGACAGCCACATGTCAAATGGTGAGCACGACAGTTACCTGACTGCGTTTGACCATTCGGGTATACACCAGTGGGCTGGAACGTGGGGTGGTCCGACCTATGATTCCGCAAGTGACCTGGCTGTAGACGGAAACGGCACAGCTTATGTTGTTGGGTATTTCATGGGTACCGATATCGATTTCGATCCATCAGGCAGTACTTTTTATCTAACGTCAAACGGTTCGGCAGATCCATACGTTACTTGTATCGATACAGATTTTGCTTTTGTAAAAGCGGTCTCATGGGGTTCCGCAAACTGGGATCGTGCGGAGGGAATTACCATTCTTAGTCCATATAACGACCCGTATGTGACAGGGTATTTTGATGGAGATAATGTTGATTTTGATCCCGGCGTTGGTGAGGACCTGCATACAACTAATGGTGATGAAGATGTGTTCCTTACAATGTTCGACCAATCCCTTAACCATGTCTGGTCCAGTACCTTTGGTGGAGAGGACGAAGAAGAGGCATACTGGTGCTCTGTAGACGGTAATGGCAGGATCGCTGTAGGGGGTTACTACGAAAGTGATACTGTTGATTTTGACCCTGGTCCAGGTACAGATATACATTATAATCCCCTGGATAACTACACTGGGTTCTACTGCGTTTTCGAAGAGGATGGTACCTACCTCAGGGCCCATACATTTACTACGGGCGAAATGGAAACGTATAACGGCTTCATGTCAGACTCAGGGATTGTGTATATTTGCGGAGATTTTGAGACACCCCTGGATTTCGCGCCGACTTTCGCGCCGTGTAATTCGCTCCCGGATGTACGGTATCCGTTGGCGCAGGACGATGGATTTATCGCTAAATACATGCCCGACGGCTGCTGGTAAATCAGGCCATTGATATAAGCGAAAAATAATCTCCCGTCAACCTACGGGAGATTTTTATATCTTGATATCTGTTCAGGTACGGATGGATTGAGGGAATATCGTTCGTCCACAAGCTCCGCCTGTGAACGGCACCCGGTGGATGGGATTCCCCATTGGTAATTAAAGCCCCAGTTCTTCTTCGAGGTCCCCGATCAGGTCGCTCTCGGCCGAATATCCGATATGGACGTTCAGTAATTTCCCATCGGAACCGATGATGAAAAGCGCCGGGATTCCTCTGACAAAATACTCATCGCTTATTGCCTGGTTGTCCTCATAGCCGTAAACAATGATGTAGGGGATTTCATTTTCATCTACGAAATCGGACACCTTGGCAAGGTTATCATCTACCGTTTCCGTATCGCCGGGCCTGTCGAGTGATATGCCAACGAGCTGGACCCGGCCCTCGTACATGTTGGCAAATTCAACAAGCACGGGGATTTCCACAACGCATGGAGGACACCAGGTAGCCCAGAAGTCGATAAGGACGGGCATTTCACCGGCCATTTCAGAGAGTGTAAATACATTACCCTCCAGATCGATTACTGTAAAATCAGGTGGAAGCATGCCGGTTTCGAGCTGCTCGGGCGGTTCGGCACTGTCCTTCTCGATTTTTTCCTCGATATCCCCCGAGGCAGGGATCGCGGTGAGTACAAAAATCGCAAGCAAGGCTATCGCTAAGGTTACAGATAATTTCAAGATTTTCATCGCTTAGATTTCTCCTTTAAAAATATTCTGGAAATTCTAGCAGATTAGAGCCCGAAGGTAAAAGGAATATGCAAATTTGGTAATTTGATAAATTGATAATTACGGCTTATACCAATTCCATTTTATAATTCCTTTTTCAGGTGCGCCGACATTCCTGTCGGCTTCCATCAATAAAGGCCGACAGGAATGTCGGCGCACCTGAAATAAATTTTATTTTCTGGAAATGATATTACAACCTGTATTTTTAGTGATAATGAAGCTAAATCATTATGTAACTGTTTATTAATTACGTTCAAAAATGATATAGTACACCGTGGTTTTTGGATATTGTCGGCTTTATTCAGTTGGGTCACAGATCGGTTCAAGGGTGCCGCCTGCGGCACATTTTATTTCGGGAATGTGGCCCGACACGGCTGGGAGTATCCCCGTGAAAAACAGATCGAGTTCTCACGGGGTTCAGGTGTGATAACGCCGGTCAACAGACAGGAGACAAAATGTCACACGAAAGCTGTCAACATTGGTGGGAGATCATTAACCTCCGCAGCGGCTATCTTGTTACAGAGGGATGCTTGCGCACCGGTGAGCGTGCGAATTTCTTCACGCTGGAGGATCGGCATCACATGGACACATATGTGGATGGCGATCATATCTGGCGGTTCGTTGGAAGCTCACAGGCGATTAATTTCGAGCTGCA
>DAOVJF010000380.1 GCA_030673355.1 Planctomycetota bacterium
GGATGGTATGGCTTTGGGGGGATGGTATGGCTTTGGGGGGATGGTATGGCTTTGGGGGGATGGTGGTCGAGGGAGCGGACATAATTACAGAGCCGCGACCGTTATTGAGCGGACATGATTACCGCGACCGTTATTGAGCGGACTATGGACACGATCAATATATACAGAATATTACGAAGGCACACATGGATCGTGCTGATTATTGCGATGGCGGTTTTTTTGGTCTTCTCACCGGCTGTCCGGGCTGAACAATCCATAAACGTAGCCGATATTAATCTTGGTACAGTCGGTGAGAATGAATTCAACGACGGGTACGCTTTTATACCGTCACACGCGATCTTCTGGGAGAGCGATATTTCGTGGCGCATCACGATAAGCTCATACGATCCGGACCTGGGGATGAGCGATGACGGAACGTATATCAAGCCGCTGTCAGACCTGTTATGGAAGCTTTCAGACGAGGAAACCTGGCTTCCGGTGACACAGGAGGAGGAGGAGCTTGAATGGGGCACAGAGACGGGTGATGGCGTGATCTATGTGGATTTTGCCGTTCTGCTTGCCTGGATGAAGGATGTTCCGGGTCAGTATGGAACAGAGCTGATTTTCACGATTGAGAGTTTGTAGAAACAGGGGAGTTGCTTATGAAAATAAACACATCGATCAATCTAGCGGTGAGAATAATCGCGGTGATGGCGCTTGGGCTGGCATATTTTTCGGTATATATATCACCCATGCAAGCCCAGGGATTCTCTGTCTCGTTCGGTCGACAGGAATTCGTTGTGGAAGTAGGTGGAACCATCAACGGCTCCGTTCTTGTACAGAATATGCACGATGAACCATTGTCAGTGCGAGTGTATCTGGGGGAGTGGCTTCGAAATCAAGAGGGGGCTTCAAAGTACACTCTTACTGAGGAGATCGGACTTGAATCAAGGTCACTTGCAGCGTGGATGTTGTACATGCCAGATCAAATGACAGTTGAGAGTCAAGGTGAGCGTTCTGTTCTCTTCGAGGTGCGAATGCCGGAAGATGAAATCCTGGAGGGCAGCTATTGGGGAATTATTTACGTTGAAAGCATACCAGATGCAGAATCATTTGATGAGATCCCGGTCGAAGGAGAACGCAGGATCGGCGTCAGAACGATTTTCCGGTATGCCGTCCAGATTTATGTCACGATCGAAGGTACCGAAATACGTGAGGCATCCTTTACTGCGTTGAATATTGAGCCGGCTGAAGGTGGATTTAATGTAATAGCAATCTTCGAGAACACTGGCAATATTCACTTAAGACCTGAGGTCTGGCTTGAGATGACTGATATCGCTGGCGATGTTGTGTATGAACAGGAACATGGCAAGATAACAGTGCTTCCGGAAAGTGCGAGGGAATTTGTATTTGAACTGAGGGACCTTCCGATTGAATCGGGCGAGTACATGGTAATGATTTATGCGGATTACGGTGTTCCGACACTTATCGCGGCACAGGGACGTGTAAACCTGACCATTACACCTCCTGAGCCTGAAGAGGAGGAGCCGGCAGACCCGGAAGAACCTGCCGAGGCTGAGGATGACACGCCGTCGCCGTAGCGGCTATGGCGCGTAAACTACACAGGGAAGATGGCATAATGCATTGTTACCTTAACTTGAAATCAAAGAATGTGAGGGCGCTATACACCCTCGCTTTTTTATTTCTTATGCTGTCGTGGCCCGTTCCGGCGAACGCTGATGTGCAACTGGAGCTTCTGTCGCCGCCGGAGGTTGAAGCGGTACTGAACCGCAATCTGACAATCAGCATACGTGTGATGAACGACTTTGCGGATGCTCAACTGTTTGAGATATTGGTTGAGGCGCCGCCGGGATGGCAGTATACCGCGATGCCTCCGACACTGGAGATCGGCGGCGGGGAAGCGGAAGTGGTGTTCGTAGCGGTGAATATGCCCTCGGGTGGCGATCCGGGTGAATATGAGATCGTGCTATCGGCATTCCCTGAGGGTGTGCCGTCGGAGTCCGCGAGCGTGGGAGTGGTGGTGAGAGTGCCCGCGATCATGTTGCTGGATGTCCGGGCGAATCGGTTCGATCAACCGGCCGCGTATTCGGGCGATGAGATAGAACAGACGTTTACAGTGACGAACATGGGGAACGCGTCGACAACAGTGGCGATTGAGACTGAATCGCGGCAGGACTGGCCGTTGACGGTCGATCCGCCGGACCGCCGGCTTACGCTGGACCCGTATCAGTCGGGAACCGTGACAGTGATGACATCGATTCCGGAGGAGTTGATTCAATCCGTCAGATACCGGCTGAGTGTGATCGCGCGTCCGCTGGAGCCGGGCGTTGAGGAACTGGAATGGCGGGCGAGCACGTCGACGCGGGTTATCCCGAGTGGACTTGCGGGTGGACCGATATACGCGATGCTGGAAAGTGAGATCGAGACGCTGGTTTCGTGGCGGGACGATGAGGAAGTTGCGTCAAGGATCATACTTGGCACTCTCGGGCTGGAGGTCAGTGAGGGAAGGTATGCGAGCCTGTCCGGGGTCAGCTTTCCGATAACCGGCGGCAGTGTCGGGGGATTCGGCCAAAGTTTGAGGCCGTGGGCACGGTTCGAGGATGCGGAAATGGGGCATATCCAGGCAGGCGATTTTTCGATTAGCACGGGGTCGCGGCTTGCGGGGCGGTCGAGATCGGGTCGGGGCGGAGAGGTGCTGTATCGGAACGGGGACGGGGATTATCGGGTGTTCTATACGCGGGGTCGGGGGAGCATTCCGGTGGAAATGGCAGGTCTGGAGGTGGCGCACGGGATCGGGGAGGCGGGCATCGTGCGTCTGACGGCGTTACGGGATTCGGAGCTATCGGTACCGGAAACGTATGAGAGGGAGCCGGAATCGTCGACAATTCTGGGGCTTCTGGTGGGATATGAGCCGTGGGAGGGTACGGAAGTGACTGGGGAGATCGGCCGGTCGGGGTCGGATAGCGCATGGCGTCTGAACGGGAGGTACAAAGCGGGGAGTTTTTCCACAAATTGCGAATGGCTTCGGGCGGAACCGGATTTTCGGGGCGGATGGCGTGACACGGAAATCAGGCGACTGAATTTGTCGTGGAGTCCGCTGGAGGGAGTGAATATCTGGGGAAACTACAACGAGTCGCAGAATAATCTGGAGGACGATCCGGAGGAGGAGGGGCGTCGGAACAGGAATATTGGGTTCGCGGCAACGTGGAACATCGAGGATTTCGGTCGGCTGCGGGTGTCGCACAGGATCGACCGGTCGCGGGATGTAATTCTGGAAGAATATAATCGAACATCGAGGCTGACGGAGTATTCGTTTTCGAGGAGTTGGGGCAATTTTTCAATAACCTCGTCGTGGCAGGATCAAACCGATGAGGATCTTCTAACGGGCGACGAGGAGACGGAAAATACAATTCGGTTCGACTGCACCACTCGTCTGAATCACGATATATCGCTGAAATTCGGATATACCGCGGGTCGGACGTCGGGGAATAATGGATTTGAAGCGGATCGCACGACGGATCTAAGTCTGGGAGGCGATGCCAGACTGGGCAGGGATCTGGA
>DAOVJF010000346.1 GCA_030673355.1 Planctomycetota bacterium
AGAGATGTACCAGGAGCTGGACCCAATGCCTGGCACTCTTATCCTTGGAAGCTCGCGTGTTGGATCGGTCGACCCTGAAATTGTTGAACAACTAACCGGGATATCCTGCTTTAATTGGGGCGCTCCAACTACCGGACCGGCAGGATTCAATGCCATGATACACATGGCGGTTGAAGACTACAGTGCACCAATCCAAATTGTAATTGTTGGTGTAGATCCCGAGGTTTTCCATCCCGATCGTGGCATCCATCCCCAGGCATGGGCGGCTCCGATGTACCTGCCGTACTTTGGCGATGTCGGTATCAAAATGAAATTAAAGCGTTTCATACGAATTTTCATGCAGCTTTTTACCTGGGAACAAACATCATCATCATTTGCGGTACTGGGGCGAGAGCTTGATGTCGCAACGACTGAAACACCAATTAAATACAGAGATGACGGATATACTTTTTATACAGAGCATGATACCAGGATCGCTGAAGGTACATTTAACCTTGAGGGCAGAATAACTAATCACCTGCTGGCCTATCCTGACATCAATGTCTGCTTCACTTCATCCGACAGCCCTTCTCAATCAAAAATGAACAAATGGATCGAATTCCTTGAGTACTGCGACGAAAAAGGAATCCTGGTATTCGCGTACCTTTCTCCCATGCACCCCCGATTCCTTGATCTGCTGAGTGAGTTGGGCGCCGATCCGAGCCATGAGGATATCTCGGAATTTCTCAAAACAACCATTTCTGAACACGGTGGAATATTTCGCGATTTCACACACATTGAAAATTTTAACGGAGATCAGAATTTGTTCTACGACGAAGTGCACATGCGCAAGGAAAATAATGCCAGGATCCTGAGAAATCTGCTTTCTGAATATCGACCTGAACCGGAAACCTCAGTCGAAAATTAAATGTTATTTCCAACGATCATATTCGTTTTCATTTTTGCTCCAGTTACCATAACTGTTTACTGGTTACTCAGGAACGACAAACACAGGCGGTTCTGGCTCACAGGTGCGAGCTATGTTTTTTATGGATACTGGTCGTGGGGATTCACAAGCCTCCTGTTAATTTCTTCAATCGCAAATTTTATAGCGGCAAAGCAGATCTCTTCGACTTCAAACCTGGCAAGACGACGATTGTGGCTGATTTTGGCACTGATCGTTAATCTTGGACTCCTCGGATATTACAAGTATTTCATACTCCTGCTTTCGACTTTAAATTCCATTTCCGGATTTCTCAGTGGTGGAGAGCTTATTGGTACCTGGAACATAATCCTGCCGATCGGCATCAGCTTTTTTACTTTCCAGGCGATGAGCTATACGATCGATGTCTATCTGAAAAAAGTTGAGCCGACAAATGATTTCATTGAATTCGCTTGTTTTGTCGCTTTATTCCCACAACTGATTGCAGGACCGATCGTACGTTATCGCTGGATTGCACATACCCTTCGTAACCTCCCATCCCGCCTTTCTAAAAATAACCTTGACCTCGGCCTGTTTTATTTCTCTATCGGCCTGATTAAAAAAGTCCTTGTTGCTGACAGGCTCGGTAATTTCATCGAGCCTATGTTTGCTAATTATCATGACCTTGCACCGCTCGAAGCCTGGCTCGCGATTCTCGGATTTTCACTTCAATTATATTTTGACTTCGCGGGTTACTCCCTAATGGCAATCGGGCTTGGCTACCTTCTCGGATTTGAATTTCCACAGAATTTTAATTCACCATACAAGGCAATTTCGATCAGTGATTTCTGGCGTCGATGGCATATCACCTTGTCATCTTGGCTTCGGGATTACCTGTACATTCCTTTAGGCGGACGGGACAACCGTGCAGTCGCACTTGCTGTAACCATGCTTCTCGGAGGTCTCTGGCATGGAGCTGCATGGACATTCATGGCCTGGGGAGCGTATCACGCTATTCTACTTGAGCTTCATCATCACCTGAAAGGATTCAAATGGATTCCACGGAACAAAACCTGGGCACGGATCGGGACATTTCTGCTCGTTACAATAGGATGGGTATTTTTTAAACCGCCGACATTTGAAGCGTCATGGGTGATCCTCACGAAAATGTTTGATCTTCCCGGATTGTTCACCCACGTTGAAGTATCAATGGGATTAATAATAGCAATCGTGATTTCGCTTGGATGGGCGATGCTTGCGCCAAACGCAATCGAGCTGGTTAGGGATAGGGGTGTCAGGCCCGGACTCTATTGGGCTGTATCTCTTGGAATTCTTACGACAGTGTGCGTTCTATTTTTTAGCGAGGGTGCCCCGTTTTTGTATTTCCAGTTTTGAAAAAACATGATGTCATGCGCGGGATGCACATATTACAAATTATTTTACGCCATTGATTGGGAGGCCGTTAAATTTGTCCAGCCCGTAGAAATAGAAATCATCCGAACCGAACATCAGACGATCATCGAGCAGCATCGGGGTACCATGATTCTGGCCTTGTGTATCGAACGACCAGACTTCCTCACCGGTCTCACGGTCGATAGCCAATACCCGGTACCTTAGTGTGCAGGCGTAGATCCGTTCATCATCCACAACCAGCGGGGCAAAAATCTCTTCAAGAGTACCGGTCTCGATGGTTTCTCCTAAATCCCCATTACCTTCCTGGAATCCATTCTGCCTCCTGCTCAGCGGCAGCGGACCGTAATGATCGGGATGGGGGTGATGGATCTCGATTGTCCGTTCAGTTTCCCCGGTTTCAGAGTTGATTTCAAAAATCCTGCCGCCCATGTCTCCTATGAAAAGTTTCCCGTCTATGTATGCAGGACCGCCCCAGAATATCTCTGCGGGATCCGGTTGTTCATGCCAGAGCTCCGCCCCATCCCTGAGTGAGAATGCGGCGATCTCCCCACCCGCACTCGCAACAAACGCAGTCGTGGCCATTTCAACCGTTTCCTCTTCTTCATCATCAACCCACGAAGGAAGGATTTGATACAACCCGTTATCCGGTTCACCGTGTATAAAAACCCGCTCCAAAACGTCATATGGGTATACTCCGGGATCCGGACGGAGCGCCGAGGCAGGATCGGTTTCACCCTCAATTTTAAGTACCGGCTCAATGTCCAGTGCCGGTGTACCGAAAATTTCGCCACTCAATGCGCCACTCCAGCGTTCCTCGCCGGTGCCTGAATCCAGCGCATGAAGGGTTCCGCCTGTGTCCCCGACCAGGATCAGGTCGCCTGTAACTATCGGTGTACATCTAACCATTGACCCGCAGTCAAATTCCCAGTCGCTCAAACCAGCAATGGGATCAATCGCGCGCACGATTCCATCCCAACCGGCAACAACCAGGTTATCCGAAGTGTTGACAAGGCCAGCATCAATGTGAGTATCCAGCTCCAGCAGAATCGTGGCAGCCCGGGGTATGGCCGGATCAACGACGGTAACTCTCCCGGAATAATCGGCAACATAAACGAAGCCATCCCAGACAAGCGGCGTTCCGCGGCTTCCGGCACCAAGCTGGACCACCCATTCTTTGTCATGCTCCCCCTTAAGGCGTGTAATCCTGACCAGTTTGCCGTCAAGCCCGGCGATGTAAATATATTCAGCGGTCGGCGCGCCCCTCCCGATGTAACCGCTTACGCCTTTCCGACCGAAATACCAGTTAGCCTCCTGGGTTTCGAAACTCGGACCTGTTTGCTGCCTCAGGCAACCGGTCGTAAGCGGGAGAATGAGAAGAATTGCAATGATTATGATAAAAAAACGACGCATAGATATACCAAACCGACATGATGGTCGGCCAACCAAGTGCGGCATTGTACCATAAGTTTGGGTTCGGGTGCTTAATAAACCACCCGAAATTGCTCCTGACATATAACTTCGGGGACAAGGCATTTTTCCCTTGATATGCAACGATAAAGTCAGGTTTATCACTGGAGAAAAATGGCATGTCCCCGTGATTTATACACGACATTGATCCTGTTCATGTACAAATGGTCTTAGCCATTGTCCAGGGCAAATTTGCGTCCCTG
>DAOVJF010000098.1 GCA_030673355.1 Planctomycetota bacterium
CGACCTCCAAAAATTCCTGAATCAATCGGGTGCCGTTGACAAGCTCAGTGAGACATCTCCACCCGCAAACCTCGAAAATTCTCCGGGTCGAACGTGCTTGTCGACGACTATTCCAATAACATCAAAAACCCGGGTGCCGTTGACAAGCTCAGTGAGACATCTCCATCCCCCAAGCCTTTAAAATTCTCCGGGTCGAACGTGCTTGTCGACGACTATCCCTGAATTAAAAAAAATGCGATGCTCCCGGGTAAGGGCGCCCGGGAGCTCGCAGGGACTTCAGTGAGGGATTGTATGTGATCGTTTGACAGTTTACTATTGAAAGATTATGTTCTTTTTCTTAACCCCGGATAACTGCTATCAGAAGACTCATGAGAATGATGGTCAGATAAATCCTGGGAAGTGAGATTGTTTTTATTCTGTTCGCTATTGTTTTGATTCTTGTCATTGCTCTGTCCTCTCTGTGTCCGGATTTTATTCAATTTGTTTAAATGCACGTATGGCACCAAAGTTAAAAAAACACTCGTTTTCAACCTGAATTTTCAATAGCCTGCCCTGTACACCCCTTATATTCAGGAATTCAGAAATTTTTCGTAAAATCCTGATCGGTTGCCATTCTCTGAATTCCAAAGCGTTTTCTCTAAATCCCTCTCAAATTGATAGATATATTCCTCTTAAAATATTAAAATGCTTTAATATTAAGGATCTTCGCAGGATAGTATGGACATGGAACTTCCCCTTTCGATCCCGTAGCGCTATGCGAAGAACCAAAAATATCAACTCATACTTCCTCCCGGACTAAACTATGGCCATCGACAAAAACGACCTCGATAAATCCCTGAAGAAAGTAATCAAACTTATCGGGGAGAAGAAAATTCCCCTGACTAAAGTTACCAGGAAGGTCCTGCAAACCCTGATCGATAACTGTACAGAATTCATTAAAAGCGGTGATGGCGATTTAAAACCGGATCCCGGAAGCTATAAAACCCTCTATGAAATATCGCTTGCACTTGCCGGCAGCACAGATCCGGTTGTGGTTACTGAAACAATCCTCCATGAAGCCATAAGGCATCTCAACTGTGAGCGCGGGCTTGTTGTAGAGGTTGCCGAGGATGGCGCGGTCGCGATAAGGTTATCGAAAGGTGTCGAGCAGGACGAGGCCGCTGACATTAGCCATACAATGGTTGTACAGGCCATTGAGGTGGGCGAGGGGGTTTTCTACGACAGCGCGCGGGGAGAAGGAACTGAAAGCCTGATCCGGAGGAAGGTGACATCCGGCCTTGCCGCCCCTTTCCGGATTGAAAAGGGTAAGTACGGCGTGCTGTATGTCGACACCCGGGATCCCAAAGTACATCTCGGTGAAAAAGATTTGAAATTCCTCGAAAGGGTTGCCGAACTGGCCGGGACAATACTCAGTACTGCCATACGTATCAACAGGGAGCTTGATCAGGCACAGTCCGGAGCCTTTGGCGCTGTTATCGGTTCATCCGATTGCATGCGCCGCGCCTGCCAGCGTGCACGGCGGGTTGCGCGGACGATTGAAAATGTCCTTTTGCTTGGTGAGTCGGGCACTGGGAAGGAGATATTCGCCAGGGCTATACATGCGGAGTCGAAAAGGTCAAAAGGGCCGTTCGAGGCGATAAACTGCTCCGCTATCCCCGATGAACTCCTCGAAAGTGAACTATTCGGTTATGTCGAAGGGGCGTTCACCGGCGCGAAAAAAGGCGGCAAACCCGGGATCTTCGAACTTGCCGATAAAGGCACACTGTTCCTCGATGAAATCGGCGATATGCCCCCCCTTCTGCAATCGAAATTGTTGAGGGTCCTGCAGGAACGAAAAATAAGGCCCGTGGGCGGCACGAAAGTTGTCCCAGTCGATGTGCGTATAATCGCCGCCACCCACCAGGACCTCGACCAGTGCATGGAGGACGGTACATTCCGGGAGGATCTCTATTACCGCCTGGCGACTTTCCCGGTCCAGTTGCCGCCGCTCAGGGATCGCGGGAATGACATCCTCGACCTGACCGATTTTTTCCTCCGGAAATTCGCTGAAGAATACGATATGAACAAACCCTCGATGAGCCCGAAAGCGATCTACTTCTTCCTCGAGTATCCCTGGAAGGGTAATATCCGCGAGATGGAGAATATTATCAAAGGGATTTTGATCGACCATGAACCGAGGATTATCCACCCGAAACACCTGCCCCAGGAGATGGTCGATGCGAAGTCCGCGGCGCTGGCGGATTTCCCTACCCTTGAGGAGCTCGACCACGAGCACGTCCTGAAGGCATTGAACCTGGTCGCGGGAAATCGAGGTAAGGCCGCGAACCTCCTTGAGATCAGCGAAGCGACACTCTATCGCTGGATCGCCGACATGAAGAAGGCAAACAAATGGCCCGGCGATGACTAAGTGCCGACCGCTTCCAGCGGTTGGATTTGCCGTGCCGACTGCTTCCAGCCGTTGCTAATGAATTTTTTTAATTTTTATATTTATCCGAAAGAAGCATATATTTTGATACAAAAAAGCCCCTTCTAAGTAAAGGGGCATAATTTCGGGGTAATAAGTCTTAAATCAGGTGAAGCGATTAGTGTCTAGTTAAAAGTATAAACTAACCCAATATCGATCCAATCAACATCAAATGCTTTATGCCAATCAGCGCTTACACCAAAACCACCTTCACCAAAGATATATCCACATCCCAGGTTATATCCGAAATCAGTATCGTCAAACGATGGAACATAAGCCTCACCACCCTCTTCAACACTACCTGAATCATCTCCGCTATAGTAGCCAATGCCTCCCCTGAAGTAGAATCCGGTACCGGCAGTAGCTAATTCTTCACCACCGAACCAGGTTTTGTAGTCAATGGAAAGGTTCATAATTGAACCATCTGCTGATACGGCAAAACCTTCGATCGTGTCTGAACCGGAATAGGTCCTATAACCGAGCAGGAAGTCGATGGATGTGGTTTCATCCATGGGCATTTCATAGCCTATACATCCACCGAATCCGTTATCATACAATCCTTCGTTAAGCATACTGTACAAGATTGAGATACTGGTGCCACCTGTGTTTTCTTCACCAAAACCCTGCGCCATTGCTGGAGTACTCGTAATTACAAATGCAGCGACCATTATTACCGATAAAATGAAATAAGAAAGTTTTTTATGCATTTTTTTCTCCTAAGCAGTTTGTTTAAGAATGAGCCGTATGGTATCAGCATTGTAAAGGGGTGTCAAGGCACACTCAGGATAATTTATTAGGTTGAAATTATTTGAAATAATTGAATGGTACTTAATGATTATTTAGTAATATCGTATCCCTTTTTCAACCTGATTTAAGTAACTTGTAAGATGTATTATAAAAACCGCTCATCACATTTAAAATCAAATTCCAATGTTACATTTATTCATCCTTCCTGATTTTCAATGCCGCTAAAAATGCCTCCTGGGGAATTGATACACTTCCCACCTGCTTCATTTTCATCTTGCCTTTCTTCTGCTGCTCGAGGAGTTTACGCTTCCGTGTAATATCTCCGCCGTAACATTTCGCGGTTACATCTTTTCGGAGGGCTTTTATTGTCTCGCGCGCTACGATCTTTCCCCCGATCGCCGCCTGGATCGGGATATCGAACAGGTGCCTGGGGATCGTGCTCCTCAGTTTTACAACCATCTCCCTGCCCTTGCGTTGCGCGGATTCGGAATCGGTTAGGAAAGTAAGGGCATCGACCGGTTCACCGTTCACAAGGATATCGACCTTAACCAGTTTTGCTGCTGTATAACCGGCATGTTCGTAATCCAGCGAACCGTATCCCTTTGTACACCCTTTCAGACGATCATTGAAATCAATAATCAGCTCCGACAATGGAATCTGGAATTTAAGCGTTACTCTCTCGGTACCGATATATTCCATTCCCTGGTGGATGGCGCGGCGTTTGTAGGCAAGCTCCATCACGGCGCCGATATATTCCTTCGGCGTGACTATGGTGCAGTCGCAGACAGGTTCGCGGATCTCCTCAAGGCGGGTACGGTCGGGAAATCCCGCCGGGCTTTCGATGTATTCTATATGCCCGTCCGTGAAAAGAAGCTCATATCGAACTGTCGGCACGGTGATGACTAATTCCAGTTCATATTCCCTCTCAAGGCGTTCCTGGACGATTTCCATATGGAGAACGCCGAGGAACCCAAGCCGATAGCCGAATCCGAGGGCTGCCGATGATTCTTTCTGGTACGAAAAACTCGCGTCATTCAGGTTCAGTTTTTCCATTGCGATCGTCAGGCGTTCATAATCTTCGGGCTCAACCGGATAGAAACTCGCGAATACCATCTGTTTCGGTTCGCGATATCCTTCGAGCGGTTCTATTTCATCGCGTTTCCCCGCAAGAAAAACGGTGTCTCCAATGTTCGCGTCCTTGATATCGCGGATTGTCGCGGACAGGTACCCTACTTCTCCCGCCGACAACCGATCGACCTTCACATGCCATGGCGTGAATATACCAATCTCGTTCACCTCGAATTTACGTCCGGTCGCCATCATTTCGATATGGTCACGGAGTTTAATTATCCCATCAATTACCCGGATATAGACCACGACACCCTTGTAGGTATCATAATGGCTGTCAAATATCATCGCCCGGAAAGGTTTATCGATGTCACCCGCAGGCGGTGGGACTTCCCTCACAACCCTGTCCAGAATTTCCAAAACGCCGCGCCCGTCCTTAGCGCTTATCATGCTGACCTCATCCTCGTGCCCGCCGATCAGGTTCATAACTTCTTCCCTGATCTCATCCGGACGTGCGGCGGGAAGGTCGATTTTGTTCAGTGCGGGAATTATGGCAAGGTCCTGTTCGATGGCAAGGTAGAGATTGGCAAGCGTCTGTGCCTGCGGACCCTGCGCCGCGTCCACAAGTAGAATCGCGCCTTCGCACGCGGCAAGTGCCCTCGACACTTCATAGGAAAAATCGACATGCCCCGGTGTGTCGATCAGGTTAAGCTGGTATTCGGTGCCATCTTCGGACGTGTATGGGATTCGAACGGCGACCGCTTTGATCGTGATCCCACGTTCGCGTTCGAGGTCCATGGTATCGAGTATCTGCTCGCGCATGCGTTTTTTCGGGACAGTGCCGGTAAGTTCGAGGATTCGGTCGGCAAGTGTGGATTTCCCGTGGTCGATGTGAGCGACTATGGCGAAATTGCGTATGTGTTGAATGACTGGCATTTGCATGCTTCATACTTCGATTGGCATTCTAGCTGAGATTGGTTGGAAGCTCAAATCGCAGGAATTAAAGATCGGTTGGATACTCAGTTTTCATACCAATCTTAGATTCAGGGACGCCTTTCCATGCTTCCAGCGTTGAAGGTGTCCCGTGTAACTAAGACCAATCCTATTTATTAAATATTGATTCGAGATCATGGACACCATCTTATTGCCAGTCATAATCTTGAAGTATCCTGAACGCGTGGCGTCGGCAAGCTGAGTGAGACATCTCCATCCCGCAAGCTTAAAAATTCTCCGTGTCGAACGTGCTTGCCGACGTACATCAATGTTAAATATATCCAATCAATTTTTGTTTAACAGGATTGGTCTAAGAATTCATGGGGACACTTTCAACGCTGGAAGCATGGAAAAGCGTCCCCATGAATTTAAAGTGTTCCTGAATCTAAATTTGGTTTCATCAATTCTCCCTGCTAAATAATCGCTTTATTGTGGCGGACAGGTCCTGATTTCCGAAAATCTTCAACAGTCCCAGGTACACTGCCGCACCGATCACTGCCCCCCCGGCAAGGAATCCGATCAGTGGTAGTGTTCCGTGGATTTCTCCAATCAATGAACTGTAGCCGTACAGGACCGCCGCTTCGATAATCGCTGCCAGAAGCATTTGCACTGGGCTTATGAACCCTATTGCCGACACGAGCGACGTCTCATTTTTGTGCCGGTAATTAATTATGGCAATTGAGAACAACAGGAAAATCCAGGCCACAAAACTATTCGACATCGGCAGACCAAACAAACCGAACCTCTCGGGGGAAGATAAATTCACCGCCAGGATGTAGTACAGGATGATTGTACCGGTTCCCAGTATCGCCGGGGTTCTTGTGTCTTTCTCGGAAAAAAATGTCCTGGCTGTCAATAAGAGTAGTGACATCGGGAGTATCGCCCATGAATACCAGAACAAAGCGCCCGCGACCCTTGCTGTGTCATCGGCATCGAATTTTCCTCTTTGATAGATCAGCTCGATTGTCTGTTGCGGCAGGACAAGGAAAAAAACGACTGCGGGTATAACAGCGAGTGCGGTCATCCTGAGTCCGGTAGCCAGGGATCGAACGAGCCGGGGCCCGTCTCCACTTGATGCATATCTCGAAAGTGTCGGAAATAAAGCGGTCGCGACCGAAACCCCGAATACCGACATCGGCAACTGTTGGATTCGGAACGCGTACATCAGTGAACTAGCCGACGATTCTTCGAGATTAAGGGCGATTCCCTGCCCGATAAACGCGTTGACCGCCGGTGCCGCATAAGCCAGCACGGCCGCAGGGGCGAGCACGAGGAATTTCCTGAGCATGGGGTGGTGCCAGTCGATTGCCAGGGGTTTAATGCCGAGTTTCTGGAGCGCGGGAAAGTGAAAAGCCATCTGGACTGCATGGCCGAGTACAAAAGCCCAGGCTACGTGATAGATTTTCTCCTGCGCACCGTATATCACAAGGAGTGCGATTATCGTACCGTTCCATGCAAGCGGGGCGAGACCGGGAACATGGAAATTATCGAAAGTATTTAATATCCCGCCCATAAGGCCCCACAATCCGACAAATATCACAATTGGCAGCATGATACGTATCAGGTTTGTAGTAAGCGCTATTTTTTTCAGATCGAGAGTTCCCGGTGAGTACGTCAGGATTTCGCTCAATTTGACAAGATACGGCGCGATTGCTTCTCCCGCAAATACGACAATCAGGGCCGCGAATGTTATAAATGTCAGCATGATTCCTGCGAGTCGTTTTGCTTCCTCCAATTTCCCCGATTTCTGGGTTTCAGTCATCAATGGGATGAAAACGCTCGCGACCGCACCTGAAATTATCAGGGTCCGCAATAGTTCCGGCACTATGATCGCGAAAGCAAAGCTGTCGGTCTGTCCGGATGCCCCGTAATATCCTGCGATGAGCATTTCCCTCACAAGTCCAAGCAACCTGGAAAGCATGGTTGCCCCGACCAGGAGCGTGCTTGCCCTAAGGAGGAAGCCCGGTGACGAGGGCGGAGGTGCGGAATTATCGGATTCGTCTGGTGTCCGGGAACCTGGATCTGTCTCTGAGCTTACTGGCACAACGGAATTTTAGCACAACTCGTGCCAGGGTGTATAAAAAATGAGATCTTGTGTGTCATAGCTTGATCATATAAGTAAAGTGTGTTAGTTTTCCAAGGTTGTATCTGCAAGAATTACCGGAGGACATGATTAACTGTGGTAAAAAGTAAACAACCGGCAAAAAGACACAGGCAGTCTCTCAAGCGGAGAGAACGAAATTACGAATTACGTTCACGCCTGAGGACTTACATTAAAAATGCCCGTGAAGCGGTCAAGAGCAATGCTGAGGATAAAAATGAGTTGGTTTCCCTGGCATGCCGCGAACTTGACAGGATGGTAACAAAGGGCCTGATTCAAAAGAATACCGCTTCGAGGGGTAAATCAAGGCTTATCAAAACACTTTCCAGTTCAAATCAATAACTCGAATTGGAAATACACAGTCCAGCCGAACGCCCGGATATCCGCCGGGTTTTTGCTTTTTGGATAATTTGCCTGTAGCCTCAACAATTTTTACTTATCTAAAATAACGGCTAAAACGCGTGGCGTCGGCAAGCTGAGTGAGACATCTCCATCCCGCTCGCCTTGAAAATCTTCGTGTCGAACGTGCTTGCCGACGTACAGCAATGTTAAATATGCCCAATCGATTTTTGTTTAACAGGATCGATTTGAAGAGTTTTAATAGCAGTATTGTGATCAACAAATAGTAAAAAGGTGATATAAGAAACTGTTAAAAAATA
>DAOVJF010000192.1 GCA_030673355.1 Planctomycetota bacterium
ATTTTTCAGTCTAACCACTTTTTCAACAGCCCCTGGAAGCTAACGGCACGTAGAGGAAATCTGCCTGAGGCTGAATTTACTTAAGAAACATCCGCGGGATGCGGTCGGGACTTGCTATCCGATAGCTGGAAGCTAACGGCACGCAGAGGAAATCTGCGTCAGGCTGAATTTACTTAAGAAACATCGTATTGAAGGATGTCGAAATTCTCACCATCAAGCACAAAGCCGGGGGTATGATCGAAATTATCGAGCACCGCCATTAATTCTTCGACACTCACCCCAAGTTCCCCGGCACAATTCCGGACCTGGTCCGAATTTATTGAAACATTGGGGTGAATGTATACTTTTCCATTACCTTCCGGGGACGATTCAATAATTGAGTTTCTCCGATCCGGCGGCATCTCGTAAAATTTGCGAAGGCTGATGACTTCCGCGCGTGTCAACGCGGAAATGATCCAGCCGCCGGGATAATCATAACCGCCAACGAAAATCAAAATATCCCCATCATGAAAATACGGTTCCAGTTCCGTTGCGTGCACGACTTCCGGATTGTTCTCGAGCCTCGATTCCGGCGCGATCCCGGCGATGTAGTTAAACAAAGCGAGGAAGACCATAAGGATGATAAGCCCCTGGCGGTAGATTTCGTTTTTCCCTGGCTGGAGGAACTCGAACACAAGGATGAAAATCAAAACAAGGACCGCGAGTACAGGTTCCTCGGTAAACGTGAATAACACGAAAAGAGCGAACAGGCTCCACTTGAACCATTTTTTCTCCTTTGTGATTTTAACCTGCCCGTACCAGGCGAAGACAGAAAGGAGGGGGACGAAAATAAAAATCTTGTAGAAATAATTCAATGGCATGAAGAAGAACTGGAAAATTACATATGGCGCGAGCCATGAGAAGACAAATACCGCTCGTCTGGGAAACTGAAGCGTGAATTTTTTGATGTTGTAAAGCGATGCGAGGTAGATGAAAAATAAAAATCCCAGGGAGTAGTAGCCGAAAACTTTTTTCAATATCCCCTTGAAAATACGTCCTTCCTCGAAAGCCAGGCCAAGGTCGTAATCGAGAATTCCCGGGGCAATCGAGGTGCGGTGAAAGAACGTCATAAGGTAACCGTTTAATGTCCCCAGCGGGATTTCCCTCCACGACGAGATCCAGTAACTCGATTCATGCCCGTACTCGGTGATCCAGAAAAGAAACGCGTCGGGGGTTGTGTGGCGGAGAACGAAAATCCCGATCCCGAAATACGCGATCAAGGCGGGAACCGCGAGGCTCACAAGATAAATCCACCAGAATTTCCAGCGGTCGGATTTCGAACCGGGCACGGCGTTGAAGGCAAGGCATCCGATAACCGCCGCCATCCAGAAAATATTCAATTGATGGAACAGGATTGATAAAGCATTAAAAATCCCGATGAAAATAAAGTCTCCATCTCGCGGCGGACGGTGGCGGGTGATCAATTCGAGCCGGTCGGCGGCAATGAGAAGAAAAACAGTCGAGATGATGTATACGTTGGCATCGGTGGAGTAATGCCAGTAGGTGAAACTGAAGCATCCGAGCAGGACGACCAGAATCGCGAAACCCTTGTCCTCAACAAGCCTGGAGACCAGTTTCCAGATCAGCCCGACCCCGACGCTTCCAAGGATGATATTCCCCCATTGCATGACATAGAGAGCTTTTACGTCATATCCGGCGAAATTTTCGATCGCGTTATGGATCGCTGAAAAGAGCCATGTGTATAGAAGGTGATGGGGATTAAAGAGCGATTCGTAAGGTCCGTGCTCGATAATCGAAGCGAAGACCACCCCGTCAAAATAATATTTTCTCGTGGGGTGAGACGCGAAGATGATAAAGATCGCCGGGACCAGGACCCAGGGGATCCATCGGAACTGCTCGCGCGTTTTTACATCGGTCGAGGTCACCCGGAGATTATACCGAAATTTTTAAAATTTGCCCTGATGGGGACCGGTTCCAACCTGTAACCTTGCCGGGTCACGCGTTTAGGAGTGTTAAATAGAATAAAAAAAAATTGATTGGAGATATTGAGAATTGATGGGGACACCTGCTTTTCGACGGGCGAAAAGAGGTGTCCCCTGAATTAGCCTGAAGTAACCTTATCGAGTCATATAGATGGTTTATATGTACAATTTTTGATATTATTTTAAGTCAGATTGTCGGACTGACGCCCATAGAAGTTGACAAGGGTAAGCTGAGAGCCACAGCTTTTTCAATTGTGGTAGAATCTGTTAGAATTAAAGTGAGTTTAACCGACCTGGTAAGGCAGGTAAAAATTATTTAATCCAAAATATCCCAGGAGCCCAATCACGATGTTACGTAATTCATCTTCCCTGGTAACCCTCCTTCTGGTTTTTATTCTAATTGGGTGCGCGTCAGGCGGTAACCAGCCGGTTGCCCCGCAGGCTTCCGATACTGCACCGGAAACAGCCGCGGATTCTATGCACCAGTTGTGGGGGTACTGGCAATGCGAGCTCGACCCGGCGACCGGCGAAATAAATATGGTCCCGGCCCGAACCCCGCAGCTTCATTTGAATATCGCGAAACCGGTAGACATGACGATGGGAATGAGCATTAAGGTGTTGACGGACGAGTCCGATCCCGCCAACGGATTATTCGTTGTCAGGATGGGAATCACGCATCCGTTTCCCGGATTTCCCCAGTTCTCGGCCTTCGATGTACGGACGATCCTGATCACCACTGCCGGGCACAGCTCCGGAGGGTTTAACCTGCCCGGCGACAACGATCCGAAGGTGCTGAATGCGGACGGGTATACTCGCTGGTGGAATCCGGTCGAGTTCCCGGTTCCCGGGTTGCTGGGTTACAGTCCGGGAATCCATGGGATCGATCCACCTGAGGATAACCCTCTGGACTCGACAATAAACCCATACAAGCAGTTCGCGTCGGCATTGACGGATTACTACAAGGTCAATTACCTGACGATGATACCACCGACAAGCGTACTTGGACGCGGTGTGCTGCACGATGACGACACGAATTACCGGAAATGGGAAATCGTGTTCCCAATTATAGATGAAAAACTGAAAATCTATTTCAACTATGCAATCGATGTAAGCTGGGACATGCCATCCGATGTCCCGCCGGATGTACCGAACGATTTCCCGCTTGAGGCGAACTCGGCTGAAGCGTTTATCGTGGATGCAGAGGCGACATCGAACACTCTCTGGACGATAAACGGCGCACCGATGGGCGGCGGAGAACTCGGCCTGGAAATCGAAATCTGGGACTGGCAGGGCTGGCTCGATGATTACGATGGCCAGATCGGACCGCTTGTGGTTGTTTCACCGTACTGTGAATTTCAGGAAGGCGTGATGCCGTCGATTGACGAACCCGGGATGGGAAAAGCGATTCTCACCGCGACCCTCACCGGACTGCCTTCGGCAACCGGGGCAATACCGGTCTACATAGGTGTCACCGCTCCGGGTACATCATATAAACAGGGTGCGGTCGAGGCCCCGGACGTAATGGTCGCCGCGTATAACATGATCTATGTCGACGTGGCGGTACCCGAGTGCGAAGACAACACGAGCGACGACTGCATCTCGGCTTGGGATATCGGCCCGGAGGAGAGCGTGGAAGGGATACTGTGCCCGAACGTTGACGAGACCGACTGGTATAAATTTCATGTGAATACGACCGGTTCAGCATCGGGTACGATCAGCCTCACCACTTCTGAAACAAGTGACATGAACCTGCTTCTTTATATGGGCTGTCCGCCGGCTCTTATAGATAACAGTTCGAATCCCGGCAATGTGGATGAAGAAATAATTATCAGCGGTCTGACGGAAGGGGATTATTACATTGAAGTAGCCCTGGAAACGGATAATATCTTCACGCCGCTCTGGTACAAACTGACAACAAGCATTACGGGAATAGGGGAAGACTGTACATATGACGACAACAACACGGTTGAAACGGCGGATGCGGTCGGGCTGAATGACATTGTTTATGAATCGGTTTGTCTCGATGGTGATGAGCTTGACTGGTTTACGTTCGAAATTTCCCCGGACGCGATCGGATACGGCACGATCGATCTTGAAAACGGACACTATGCAAACAACGATATCGCGTTGTTCGATTCGACACTTACGGATCCATTATTTACGGGAAATCAGGCCGGGACAGCGGACGAGCATCTCGATATCCCGTCGCTGGAAGCAGGCGAGTACTTTATCCTTATCGAAGCCCAGGAAAGCAGTCCGGTTGGAGACAGGGATTTCACGCTGGTCATGGGCCTCGAAGAAATTGTCATGTCATGCGATGACCAGGACGGGAACAACACCTATTTGACAGCGGATTCAATCGAACTTGCAGACAATAAAACAGGAACGGTGTGTCACCCGACGGACCCCGACTGGTATATTTTCAATGTTCCGGAGGAAGGCACGGACGGCTCAATTTCACTGGACAATTTCGACGCGAACGATAATGATCTTTACCTTTACGGCAATCCGGCGGAGCCACCGATCGGTTCCTCCGAACTGGTCGGTAACATGGCGGAATTGATCGTTGTTCCGGCACTGGTTGGAGGGACATACTATATCAAGGTCACGGCGTCATCGGAAATACACAGCCAGGACCAGGAGTACGAGTTGACAACCGACCTAAAAGTCGCGGCGGTGGACATGACCGATTTTTATGTCCACGCGCATATAGTCAGATCGAGCACCGGGACAGATCCCGCCACCACACCGGACAAAGTCCAGCAGGATATCGATTGGGCGAATGAATTCTATGGAATTTATTTTGATGGGTCGGTAACGCTTTCCGCTGTCACGTATATCGACAATACTGCATGGCTCTCCGCGACCGTTGAAGAGACATACGAGATGTGGCAACTCTATAACACTCTGGACGGGTCGGTGAACGTGTTTTATGTGGACGACTTTCCCGATATGGCGGGTGCGGCGGCATACGCGATGATCGAGTGCGAGTATGCCACCGAGGATTACTCATCATCCTACATAGCCATGTCCGACTGGGGTACGGACGCAACTCTCGCGCACGAGATGGGGCACGCGGTTGGCCTGCTGGCTGACATGTACTGGATTGATTACGGTTACAACTGCAACCAGATTTCGTACTGCGACACGGGTCCATCCGGAATTTACTGCGATCCCATTGATGCAGATATGGGAAATTTAATGTACTGGCCTGCCGGTACAGAAGTGAGCGACTACTGGGTATCGGTTGATGACATAATCATGAACACTCCTCTGATTAACAGCCAGGCTGAAAATATGATGTACTTCAATACCGAATTTCCGGATGCATTCTACATGCCGTAATGATTGAATCGAGGTGAAAAAATGCGACGAACATGCTTAATTATTCTAACTATCATAATCCTGACGGTGCCCATTGCACAGGTATCGGCAGTTCCCACCGATGTGAATTCGGTGCGCCAGATGCTTACCGCTTTTGATAACCAGGATTTCACGATATTCGATGAGGAACTGCTCGTGGAATCGCTGATCGAAATTATCGAGAACGATCCGGCGGACGCTCCATACCATGGCCGGGTTGTCGGTGGCGCGCTTGCGGTACTTGGTGAACTGCGCGCGGAGGGAGCGGTCGATTTGCTAATAGAACATCTCGATTCGCACACCACGACATGCCTTTACTGGCTGGGAACATACGCGACTTCTGAATCGATCGATGCGATCGTTGAATATCTCGGGAGCGACAATCCATCGGTAAGGTATGA
>DAOVJF010000396.1 GCA_030673355.1 Planctomycetota bacterium
AACAGCGCACTTCGTGTGCGGTAACGCTCAAAAGGTTTGGACGGCTTACCCATCTGCTGAACTATAGTCTAACACCAACTCTTAAAATGACCAAATAAAATGAGAATTAATCAATTTACCTGGTTTGGGATTTACAGACAAAATTCCCGGTCCTATTCCCCTCTCGGTTCCTCGACATACACGATCGGGATCGAGATGACCATTACAGTCATCGAATGATGCTCCAGCTCTCCCCGATCGATATTTACATCCGACGCGACCCCAAACGACGTCAGCATCATCTGCGCCTGTAGTGGACGCTCGGTTTCATCCTCGACCAGGTTAAATTGCGCGCGTCGAACCGGCATTGAGAAAATAATATCCTGGACCCGCCTGAGCTGGTGAGGGATATCCTGTTCATGCGAGACAGTATTGCCGGAATCGAAACTCCCCGGACCCTCCCACTCCCAGTTCGGGAAAAGATCCTCGCTTCTGCGGATTTCCCCGTTTTCAATAAGGTCCATGTCCAGGTGGAATTCCTCGCCCTGGGGGCCGAAATTCTTTCCAACAAACATCTCATTCGAGCTTACGGTCACCCGCGAACTTTCGGTGGGGAAAGGAAGATCGGCGTCGAAATAGAGATGGGCGAAATCGGGCCCTACGGTAAGCTGACCGGTGGCTGTCAACTCGGGCGCCGGACGGCGGTACAGGAATTTCCTTTCACCGGGCGAGGAGGTTTGAAACGCGATAGTTTCTAAGGGCAGATCGGGCAGGCGTATGTTGTCACCCTCTTCGATTGTCAGCCTGCCGTACGGCCATGTTGTCGGGTCTACGAATTCATCGAGTACACCATTTTCGTAGTTGAACTCTATGTTACGCGGGACCGATGTGGTCGCCCTGTATGACATGCCGGTGTATAAGATCGTTGGTCCCGTGTCGGCGTAATCGATCTCATCCGGTATAAGCGCCTCGCACCAGTACAGTGAAACCTCGTTAATCATGATTTTTTCGGATAGGGGGATGGTTCGTTGAACCAGCGTATATCCGGTAAAAAGCACCGACCAGATTATGAACAGACCGAGGATTATCTGGCCGCGGCCTTTCGCGACAATGATCAGAATTGGAAGTCCCAGAAGGTAAATCAGTGCCGGTCCAAGTGCTTCAAACCATCGCATTACCTGGCCGCCGCTCGAAAGCGATCCGCGTCTGAAAAATTCCTGGATCGGTAGTTCCTGGAGATTTTGAATAGTAACCACGGAGTCCGACGCGAGTTCTCTCACGGGTGAAATCGGGTTGAGAAGGCCCGAGAGCGCCAGGAGACGGACAGGCAGATCGCGAGCGGTGGGGGAGCCTTCAAAGGGATCGAACGCGGCAAATGCCGCATGTCCGCTTCCGAGAAGACGCGTTGATAGCAGGATTGTACCGGAGATGTGCGAGTCGATAACTACAGATGGCACATCCGGTTCAACCTGGATTAACTTGTATGAATCAGGCTGGGTAAATTGTAATTTCTCGATACTGGGATGGCCGTTGAGGGATTCAACCTCTGTATCCTCGATGAATTCACCGCTGATATTTCTTTCGATTTCATAACCGAAGGTCGGCTTATCACCCCAGTATTCTTTTTGGGGAAAAACAGCGCTGCAGGCACCCACGAACTCATCGTATGTGATCGATACAGTGCCATCCGCCGGGCTTACATGCAATATCGGATCGGTTTCCCATCCATCGACAGGATCGATCCCATCCCGGTAATAAATCAGGATATTTCCGCCATGCCTGACATATTCAAAAATCGTATCCCGGATCGGGTCGGGCAGTGACAGCCATGTTGAGATATTGGCTGTAATAAGCGATATTCCATCCAGCAGAATTGGATTATGTGGAAGGTCCGTCGGACTGGCGGTTACCGGGAAAATTTTCGGCTGGTATGAATATATTCCCGGCAGTTGATTGCTTCCTTCAGATACCATCACAATTGCACCGGGATTTGGACCCTCGAAAAGGTTGTCCAGGTCGCCTGATGGATTTCCAAGGTGAACGACCAGCGAATCCGATGATCCGATAATCGAAATACCAAGGACTTCCTGCTTGATGGGATTTCCATCCGATGTCAGGAGAGTGACCGTTATGTTCCTCGTTGTTGCGTTATATGCCCCGAAACAACTAAGCTCGATCGTGCGGCTGGTGCCCGGAGGAATCGCGACCCTGTTCGTGTAGTATGTTGGCGGGACCCACGATGAAAGATCGGCGGAGATCCAGCCATCGAACTGCTCGCCGTCGTTCCGGATGGTTATATTTATCGGGGTCGGCGTTTCCCTTTTATAATAGCCATTGAAACCAAATGTACCCTCGATCACTAAATCATCAGGATCGGGAATTGCGGTAACCGGTACGGTCAGTAAAAAAAATATTGCGAGGGCAACTGAGATCAGCCGGATCGACCGGTTTTGATTGGACACTACATATTTTTTTCCACGATGTTTCCCCATATTTACATTCCTAGTTTATCATTTCCTGACGAGAAGGTCCCTGTACTGAATGTAGCGTGAAAGCCACGATCGCCAGGATCCCATGCCATGCGACCAGGGTCCAGGTTCCCTCAATTAAACCACGAATCCCCGGCGCTATTAAAAATTCATCGGTCATGCATCGCGCGAGATGATAAGCCCCGATGACCATCCAGACAACAAGCGATCTGAGCCTCGGTTCCCGTACGCTCTTCATCGTGAAACCAGCCAACCATGCCACGGATAACGCGATCAGAACAAGGTCGAAAATGGAGATCGCGATATCCGCTGTACTCTGGAAAGCGGATGAATGCACGATTAATGGCAGCCCCAGGAGGAGGATCAGGAAATATAAACAACATGCTGAGACTGGCAATATTCCCCTGACTGTTACAGTACTATTGTTAAAAACCATGGATGGCAATTTTGTGTTCCGCCAGTAGATCATCGCGGACGGGATAATAAAAATTCCCGCGAGCGCCAGCATCGATACCGGACCGAACGCCCTGTTCGATGGTGTCAAGAGGCTGAACGCGAAGGGATCGAGGAATTGCGACGCGTCGCCCCGGTACGGCATTGTCCCGCCGGCAAATGGCACCAGGCAAACCAGGAAAAGGAACAGCGCCATCAACCATGCGGGCTGTGTAAGAATTCCACCAACCAGGTACATGGTAAGGCTGGTAAATGGTTCTATCCTATGACGCATAGACCGAAATGCCTTTAAGGGAGATTATATCCCCTTCCTTCTCCGGATTTCCCTCGATCTTCAATAAGAGGGTTCTTCCATCATCGGCTATGAATCGGGATACACGATTAAGGCTGAGAGTAATAATATAACCTGACGTTTTCCACTCGGGGAGTGAAACCCATTGGTTCTGTTCATGGTCGAATGCGGTGAAAATGAATCGACCACCGGATCTGCCGACTCCCACGTTGAGATTTAATAATCCTGGCATATCAGT
>DAOVJF010000601.1 GCA_030673355.1 Planctomycetota bacterium
AACATACTCGGGCAGTATTTCTATGCACGGTATGACCTGACCGAAGACAAGATTTTTACCCTCGCCCAGTCATCGAAAGATGTTGTATCCGAACTTCCGGACCTGGTCCACCTGAGAGTGTATGTCAACGACGACCTCCCGCCAACGCTCCAACCCACCGATCAGCGGTTAAGGGACCTTCTTGAGGATTACAGGGCTTCGGCATCGACAAGGCTGGTCATCCAATACATTAATCCGGGCGACCTCGATGAAGGGAAGATCGGGTCACTCTCGATGAAAGGTATCCAATCGACCCAGGTGCAAATCACACAAGAGGATGAATTAAGTATCCAGGAAGTATGGATGGGCCTTGAGATTGCCTACCTCGACAGCTACGAGGTCATTCCGTTTGTCCCGACTGTCCAAAATCTCGAATACGAAATAACCTCCTCGATTTTAAAACTAATCAGTGAGGAAACACCGACAATTGGATTCCTAACAGGTCATGGGGAGATGGGGACACAGAGCTCACAGTATGCGCAGGCGGCTTGCGGCGCTCTGGCTGAAATTCTCAAGGAACTTTATATCGTCATTGATGTCGATCTCGGTACCGGACAGCATGTAGCCGATAATGTAAACACACTTGTAATAGCTCAGCCATTGGAGCTTTTTACGGACCGGCACAGGTACGTAATCGACCAGTTCGTCATGCGCGGCGGTAAGCTTGTGGTGCTGGGCAGCGGATACGAGGTAGACCAGATGACCGGAGATGAACTCACATTCAAAGCATTCCCGCTCGACGGTCTGCTTGCTGAGTACGGAATCAGGATCAATAACGATGTTGTAGTGGACCTGCAATTCAATCATAAAATTCAGGCGCAGAGGGGACCATTCCAGGTTTATACCGGTTACCCTTTAATTCCCATAATATCACCACCGGACGGATTCCCGTCCGACAGTCCCGTAACACGCGGACTCAACCAGCTTTTCCTGCCATATGTAAGTTCGGTTACGCTGCTCTACGACAAGATTCCCGACGATATGGAAATTTTCGAGCTGGCGAAATCCAGCGAGGGATCCTACGCAAAAACAGTCCCGGTGGTAATCGATCCAAACCAGGACTTCATGCCGCCCGGAGGTCTGGACGACCTGCAGCATCAACTGGTCGCGGTTCAGTTGAGCGGGACATTTACATCCGCTTTTGAAGGCGAAGCGGTTCCGGTATTCGATCCCGATCCGGAAGCCGAAGAAGGCGCCATGCCTGAAATGGACGACCAGGAAATGCTGGCCGCCAGTGTTCCCACTTCGATCACGGTAGTTGGAAACGCCACATTTGTCACCGATGACGCGATCCAGGCTCCCGGTAACGCGGTATTCTTCCAGAATCTGATGGAAACGTTAAATATTGGCGATACATTAATCGATATCAGGACCCGGACTGTCAAGAACCGGCCGCTCGACCCGGAGCTTACACCCGCTGATAAGAACGGTCTCAGGTTCTGGGGTTATTTCTTTGTACCGATCCTGATAACTATTTTTGGT
>DAOVJF010000381.1 GCA_030673355.1 Planctomycetota bacterium
AATTGGCAATATAAGAATCAGAATCGTTAAGTAATCCCTCTAATACAGAAATTGCTTCTTCGGAGTCCGGGTCTATTCTTAACAATGCAACACCGGCATCAACCATGTTTAAATTGAAAGGACCCTGTAGAATAATTAGCAAATCATGTTTAGCGGCTTCTGCATCGGGCCCGATTGCACCTAGAGCATCCATGGCAGACCTAACAGTAAAAATGTCTGAATCATGTAGAAGTGCGATCAAGTCAGGGACAGCATTCTTTGCTGCTGGTCCGATCATGCTGATTGAATCGAGTGCAATTCCCTGGATACCCTTATCATTACTGTGAAGTGCATCGATGAGAAAAGATACTACGTTATCATCTTCGGATCCGATCCTTTTTAAAGCATACATTATGGCATAGCGTATAATTGAATCCGGGTCCTCGGTCCTGAATATTTCGATCAAAACGGGAACTGCATGCTCCGCGTATTCTGTAAAAATCCCAATACGTTTTGCTGCCTGAAATTTGTAGTAAGGATCTTGATTCTGTAATAATTCAATAAACACATCCAAAGCCTGCTGATGGCTTTCATTAAAAATATTCGTATCGAAGCATCTCATGCCAACATAGGTTGCAGCTTCAATCCGAACATCGATATCCTGATCTTGTAATAATGGTAATATTAGTTCCAAATGATTTTCGACATATCCGTTATATATATATGCTTTATTCAGGGCTAGCAATCCAATGAGCCTGAGTTTCTGATCATCTTCTTGGATAAGTTCAATAATATCCGGCATAAATTCACCGAGCAATATATTATTGCGCCAAACTGTCCTCGCTGCACAATAGCGAACCTTCGGATCCTCATGATCAAACGCCATTTCTATACTTGGTATCAGAGATTCCAGGATATCAGGATTTTCAACCCCATGGTACACTACATATGCAATGTTCATATTCAGAAGCAGGTTGTCGTCACTCCATTCATCCAGGAGTGCCTGATTGATTTCATCACTGCTCATGGGCTCATCATGGTCCCTCATGAACAGGAATGCCATATAGGCAGCCTCACTCGTAAATTCATCGGGATTACCAAGCTGGCTGATTAATTCAGTCATTACTTCAGGCTTTGAACCTATTAAGCCAAGTGATATTGTCGCCATTTGACGAATATACGGATCATTATCACTAACAAGGCTAATTATCGTTTCTATTTTATCCGGTGTGTTCCAGTCACGTATAATCTCCTCTCCAATCACCGAGCTCAGAGAAAGGCCACACTCAAAATCAATTGAACCGTCAGTACTCCGTCGGATATTGTTGGGAGATGACAATTTGCTAATCAGCTCACGGCATGTATCCTCTAAACCACTCTCACTTTCAGCAATGCAAGAGTTTGCGAAGATTACACAGATGATGAGAGCTGACAATATTTTGATTTGCTTTAACATCCTTTTTCCTATCTGTAATTATTTCATTTATCACCAGGCATGCAAATAAAATGTAGTAGGCAAGAATTTTTGATTTAAGTTTTATATAACCCAATTCTCAATCATATGGCTCTGACCTGTAAAAAATATTTACGGTAGTCTTATCTTGGGAAATCATAATCATAATATTGACTGTCTCTTGATCATTAATAAGATAAATATTCTGCATATCCCCTGTTGTTATCCAACTACTAATTAAATCCCTGCTCCATCCATCGAGATCGGCATAGAAATTCTGCGTTTCGTCAATATCGACATTCCCAGTTAAATAAGTCATTAGTAACTTTCCTCCACGAGCTACACCACTATGAGAGACAGTAAACCCATCCATAATTGGAATGCTGTCTGGCCATCCTGGAGGGAGTTGCCAGGGGATAGATTCTGCATGATCCGGGTCCTCCGATGATGAAAGCGTTTGAGTTTCTCGTTCAGTATCCGTTGTTTCTTGAATGGGCAGTAGTGGGCGATCATCAGTTTCTTGCGTTGGATTTTTATTAGTACAGGCTGGAAGAAATATTAGCAAACACACGACAGGAATAATGTTAATGATCAATGGTATTCTCATAACTATCCTCCAGTTGGTTATTTAAGATATCAGAACCCATATCAAATAGATATGGGCCCACCGATCTTATGCACGTGTACAGCAATTGGAGTTTATTGGGGGAGTCACCATAAGGTCAAGCACCTCCAAAATCGCTCCGCGATTGTGGAGGCGGCACCGGGGATTGTGGAGGCGGCACCGGGGATTGGATTTTGATCAATTAACCCCATAACAATTAATCCCATAACAATTAACCCCATAACAAATAACCCCATAACAAATAACCCCATATCAATTATCCCCATGGCCGACATTCTGCTCATCGAGGTGGCGGATAATCTCCCCCGTCACAGTAAAATAAATATCCTCAGATATATTTGTCGCGAGATCGGCAATTCTTTCAAGGTGCCTGCAGACAGAAATCGTATAAAATGCCCGGTCGATAATACCCTCCTCGCTACGCATCCTGTCCCTTAAACTTCTGTAAATTTCCATATGCAGTTCATCGACGCTGTCATCCCTGTTGATTACTTCCATGGCAAGATCGGCATCCTGCCTGACGAGCGCGTCCAGAGAATCCCTGACCATTCCCTGCACGATCTTCACAAGCTCCTCGAATTTATCGGGCATCCCGATCGGGTCCTTCTTCGCGAGAACCGCGGCCCTTTTCGCGATATGCGACGCAAGGTCCCCCATCCGTTCGAGATCATTATTGACTTTAAGAATGGCGACAATATACCTGAGATCGCCCGCGACCGGTTGATGTAGCGCGAGAATTTTCAGGCAGTCCTCCTCGACCTCTATCTCCTTCAGGTCGATCTCCCCGTCGCCCGCCAACACCTGTTCGGCGAGTTCCACGTTACGGTTTACCATCGCGTCGATAGCCTTGTTGGTCGCATCCTCGACAATCGCTCCCATAGTGAGGATGTCTTTCTTGAGTCTATTCAGGTCCCTTTCAAGATGAACTCTCATTTTTTTATCCTTTACTTACCTGTTAGGCGGATTCTATTTGAAAATATTTTTTTTTTTCGAACTTTGGGGACAAGGCATTTTTCCCTTCATATGTAATGGTAAAGTCAGGTTTACCACTGGAGAAAAATGGCATGTCCCCGTGATCTATACAAAGGGGACAAGGCATTTTTCCCTTGATATGTAATGGTAAAGTCAGGTTTACCACTGGAGAAAAATGGCATGTCCCCAAAAGTTATATTGTTGCTTTCGTAATCGTCATCCGAATTTTCCTGTAATGTAATCCTCTGTCTGTTTCATCGACGGCTTCGTGAACAACTGCTTTGTACGATCGAACTCCACGATCTCGCCCTTGTAAAAGAAGGCGGTATAGTCCGACACCCGCGCCGCCTGCTGCATGTTATGGGTCACGAGCGCGATTGTGTATTTGTTCCTGAGCTCCATTATAAGTTCTTCAATTTTCGAAGTCGCTCCCGGATCGAGCGCGCTGCACGGCTCGTCCATCAAAATAACTTCCGGTTCGGTAGCGATCGCGCGCGCGATACACAATCTCTGTTTCTGTCC
>DAOVJF010000452.1 GCA_030673355.1 Planctomycetota bacterium
AAGCCCTTCAGGAAGGTTCTCCAGGTTATTGAGAATCCAGGTACGATTACCGTGTCCTCCGGCAGCTGTGAAGATGAACAGGTAATTTACCCCAACAGCTCCCTGGATCATGGAATCGGAAGTGATCTGCGGCGGGGGATCGCACCCGGAACCGGGAGGAGCGACAAGCAGTAGAAGCTCCTGGGTATCGCATTGAGGTCCGAGATCGCAGGAATCGCAAACCTGAACCGTGAATGTATACGATTCACCCTCGGTGCCGCTGGTGCCGGTTCCCGGGGTCCCGGAGATATGTCCGTTGGGAGTCAGGTTCACCCCGGATGGGAGGCTACCTGAAATGAGGGTCCAGGAGACAGCTCCGTGACCGCCTTCAACCTGAAGCGTTTGATCGTAAACTTCACTTTCAATTGCGCCCGCGATGGTTTGCGTGAGTATTATCGGACCTGGGTCGCAACCCGAAGTTGAGGTATTAACGTTTAACGTGACTTCAATAGCATCTGCCCTTGCACCGTCCGGGCATGAATCGGAGACCATGATTGTCAGCGAGTAGTCACCCGCAGTGCCTATGGCAGGAGTTCCTTCAAATAATCCATCGGCACCGAAAGTAATGCCATCGGGTAAATCACCCGAGGTGATCTCCCAGGTCAGGGGTGGGAATCCACCCGATGCGGTGGCCTGGTAAAGGTAACCCTCACCCTCGGTGGCGTTGGGCAGGCTGGCGAACAGGATTTCCGGTTCGGGTCCGCAAGGAGGTCCTTCTTCACAGTCGATAAATATTGAAAATTGCCCGGCTGATTCGCGATGAATAACCGGGTTGGAATCAATAACCCTTGCGATAAATTCGATGTTGATGGGGCCGTATCCAACGGGGAACTGCCCCTTGATTATCCCGTCATGTGTAAGCTCGAGAACGTACGGAAGCAGGACGCCTTCAGGAAGAAGGGACCATTCGAACGGCGGGTAACCACCGATAACGGGCAGGGGCACTTCGTATGGAGCGCCGCAGTAGCTGCTCGGGAGTATAAGATCGGGTACATATGGCGGGATGGTTCCGCCGAAGGCGTCGGTGTAATCGATTCTAAACGGCCCGAAGTTAACTTCCGCGACGGCACCATCGCTTGTGGTGATGGTAGCCCTGACCCATACGGGGAAATGCAGTTCACCAGAGTCAAGGTCGGCGATAGCGTGCCACCAGAAAATATAATCCGTTCCACCGGCCGGGACAAATAATTCCTGAAGCGATGTCGGATCGACGCGTCCGGCCAAAGCGGTTAGCGGCTGGTAATCTCCATCACTACCCACTTTATATCCGAGTACGATAGTAACGTAAAGCCTACCGCTACTGCCTATCGTCAGCTTGATTGGGATTGCGGACTTGTATTCTATATCCTTGAGTCCGCCGATTGAAATAGTCGGTTGAATGATATTTTCGACCTTTACGGGTCCACCGTTATTTCTACATCCATAAAAAGTCAGGAGTAAAATTCCTAAGGAAATAACGATGAGATACCTTTGGAGTGCTTGTTTGCTAGACATCTGTAACAATGACCTCCATTTTTGCATTAAGCAATCTGATAATCGAATACAGTCTGAAACTAAAGACAATGTTATTTTACCCAACAAATGGCAGGTAAATCAAACAATGTTGCAATATATTAATTTCGATTGAGTCCGATTTGCGGTGAACCGGACTCGGGCAATTTTTACCGGCATCCTTAATTTTAACGAATCGAGGTCCGGTCTGGACGCTTTAAAACAAGATCCGGAACGCAGTCTATATTAATAAGACATCCAATTTTACAGGTCGATTATAACCTGCATTATTTATAAAATCCAGGTTTCACGGTTAGCATTTACCCGCTTCGTAAGCGCAAAAGGGGCCAATTTTCCCAAATGCTGAACAAATGTTTTGATCCAGGAGTTAATTTTCCCTGCAACCCGCATCAATGAAGGGATTCAGGGCATGGCAAATACTCGCAATCAGTGCCGAAAAGTGCTATAATTTACCCTTGTGTGCGGTTCTGTTATGCCGTAAATTTTAAGGCCATTTAAATTAAGGTTAATCAAGAGTGACGCAGAAAAATCCACCTGAATCCACACCTGATGATCCGAATGTAACCGAAGATCAGGTGCACCCCGTAAACGGAAATATCGTTGATGTATCCATTTCAAAAACGATGAAGGATGCCTACATTACGTACGCACTTTCCGTAATTAAATCAAGGGCACTCCCGGATATTCGTGACGGAATGAAACCGGTACACCGTCGGATTATCTACTCGATGCAGGAGGAGGGGTACCGGTCTGATAAAAGGCGTGTAAAGTCGGCCGCGGTAGTAGGGGATGTCAACAAAAAATATCATCCTCATGGCGATGGCGCGATTTACGACACGATCGTCCGTCTGGCCCAGGATTTCAGTCTGCGCTATCCACTGGTTGACGGGCAGGGAAATTTCGGTTCGATCGATGGCGACCCTCCTGCGGCTCAAAGATACACTGAGATCAGGCTGGCGAAATTAGCCGAAGAACTCAGCGTGGATATCAACAAGGACACAGTCAATTTTATCCCGAGTTACGATGAGAGCAGGAAGGAGCCCGAGGTTCTTCCAGCGAGAATTCCGGCTCTTCTTATCAATGGTGGATCGGGTATCGCTGTCGGAATGGCGACAAACATCCCGCCGCACAATATCGCTGAAGTATGCGATGCACTTCTTTTGCTTATCGAAGACCCCAACTGCGGATTTAAGGATATTATTAAACTACTGCCTGGCCCGGACTTTCCGACAGGCGGAATAATCTGCGGGAAAAAAGGCATCGTCGATGCCTACACTACCGGCAGGGGACATCTGACCGTCCGCGGAAAAACAAGCATAGAAACAGACAAGAGAGGCAAAATAAAGATCATAATA
>DAOVJF010000036.1 GCA_030673355.1 Planctomycetota bacterium
ACTGCATCCTGCGGTTGGATTCTTGGAGTTAAAATCGCTTCCATCCCCTTCGAAAAACCAGCAAAACGTGCAGACCTCTACCCGTAAAATGTGATCCAGCCACCCGGATGCCTTATCCTATGGGCTAACCTTGTCCAAAATCAGATTATCTTGGACAGCAGTGACCCCGAAACGCTGGCATAATCCTATTCCACGTGTTTTTTCATATTTAGACCTACAGGTACACTTTTTATGATATGTTATTCAGAGTTATTCCTCCAACGGGAGGGTAAAACCACGAGGCGGTAACAAAATAGCTGTTGGACTTTATTAAATGGATGGGTGAGGAATTAATTATGGAGTACCAGCGTCTGATAGAGGAGAACTTCCGATCGAGTATCGGGCACATGGAAGCTGCACTGACTGTGTGCCAGGGCCCTCTTGCGAGTGCGATAAGGAAAACGATCTCAATACTCGAAAATGGAGGAACGTTATACTTTGCCGGCAACGGAGGATCTGCCGCGGATGCTTCGCATGTCGCCGCTGAACTGCTCGGTTCATTTGAACATTACACGGCTCCAATACCTGCCGTATCCCTGTCGACAGACACATCGGTGCTGACTTCAATCAGCAATGATTTTTCATTCGACAGGGTTTTCCTGCAGCAGACACAGGCCATCGTCAGACCAGGCGACCAGTTGTGGCTGATCTCTACCTCCGGCGATTCGATGAACCTTTTTCATGCCGCTGCCTGGGCCCGCGAAAAGAAAATCAGCACGGTCGGGCTTCTCGGTAAACATGGAGGGCGAATCGCTAACCAGGTGGATTACCCGGTTATAGTGCCCGGCGAAAACACCCAGCGTATCCAGGAAATCCATATCGTCATACTCCACACACTGGCATCCGCCGTTAAGCGACACTTCCCGGACGGGATTCAAGTTCGCACAAGGACCTCCCCAAAATCTCAGACACAACAAATTCCCGATGATTAACCCACACCGGATTAGAACTGGAATAGTAATCAATAAGAATTACTAAACGGGTACGGGTGCCGTTGACAAGCAAAGTGAGACATCTCCATCCCGCACGCCTTGAAATTCTTCGGGTCGAACGTGCTTGTCGACGTATATGTACCAGGTATTTTCCATCTTTGGCCACCGCGGATTGATTTACAGATTTCCGGATGATTATGATTAAAGTAAAAAATGATTAAATTTTCCTATAATCATGCGTCCAGCCTTTAAAAATATTCCATTGTTACAATAAGATGTTTTTGCGGAATGAACGAACACTGTCGTATAATCAAGCTACAGGAGAAATAAATGACAACACCTGATGAATTAAAAGCCAAAGCATTGAATCTTACCGATCTTGTCGAGTACCAGGATGGTTCGGTCGTTTCAAAACAGATAATCAAGAAAGACATCGGAACTGTGACAGTCTTCGCGTTCGATAAGGGAGAAGGCTTGAGTGAACATACCGCTCCATTCGACGCGCTGGTTCAGATACTCGACGGCAGTGCTGAAATTTTAATATCGGGGACAGCGCATACTGTAAAAGCCGGCGAATTTATCGTCATGCCCGCAAATGAACCGCATGCGTTACAGGCGGAAGCAAGATTCAAAATGATGCTTGTTATGATCCGGGGTTAAAAAGTCCTTATTCCTCGCCCGACATCCGCATCTGATCAAGCTCGTGGTCGAGTTCCGTCACGAGTTCCGAGTAAACATCCGCCCCGATTGTCCCCGCATGCATCAGGCTGCGCAAGTCATTTTTACTTGCCTTGAGGATTTCCCTGCGAGCCATACGCATCTGCTCATCGACCAGCGGCCCGTGTTCGACCTGTAATTGCTCGACCTCGTCCTCCCACACCAGAATCTGTTCCTTAAGTTCGCGCCTGAGACGTAATTCAACCTCCGGCAGAATAGAGCGTTCCTGGTGAAGCCTGGCGAGTTCCTCAAGCGCGCCATAGAGCATTGTCAGGCGTCCGGTCGCGAGTTCCACCTTCTTCTGGGCAGGGTCATGGGTTGTTAAACCGAGTTTCTTTACGAGATTCCCGACAGTCAGTCCCTGCACGAGAAGTGAGAAAATCGCGACGCCGAAAGTCATGGCGAGAATTTCCTGCCTCAGCCCGGGATCGATAAAATCCGTGAGCGAGAGTGCAAGGGCCATCGATAAAGCCCCCCTCAGCCCACCCCAGACAAGAATGTGCTGGTATTTTACCGAGATTTTCCGGTCGAGCCATCCGATCAGAGGTGCAAGCCCATAGATTACAATCGACCTGCTGAGGAGTACAGCGACAATCGCGATTACTACGGCCAGCCAGTACTTTGCGAGGACACTAAATTTGACCTGAATTCCTACAAGCAGGAACACGAGCGAGTTGATCAGGAAAGCGGAATATTCCCAGAACGACTGCATCGAGAGCCGGGTGGTCGGGCTCATGCCGGTCTCGAATCCGATGTGGCCGATTGTAATCCCCGCGGCTACTACCGCGATTACACCGGATACATGGAAATATTCCGCCACGAGAAATGTCCCGTACGCGACTATGGTCGAAAGTGTAATTTCAATCAGGTGATCGTTGATTTTCTTGGTAATTTTGCTCGCGACATAACCGATACCGAACCCCAGCGCGCCGCCGACTATGACCATTTTTAAAAATGTCCAGACCAGCATCAGCCAGTCGCCGCTCGAGGTACCGATGTCCTCACCCTGGGCCATTGCCTTGGCGATTGAATGGATGATCGTGAAAAATACCACCGCGGTACCGTCATTGAACAGGCTCTCACCTTCAAGGAGAATCGACAGGCGTTTGGGTACCCCGGTCTTTTTTATTATCGACAGCACACTTACCGGATCGGTGGCTGAAATCAATGATCCGAACAAGAGGCACAGGACAATAGATAAATTCAACCCCGCGATCTCGCTTGTGGCATAAACTAATCCCCCGGTGAGAAGAATCGCGAATGCGACCCCGATAGTTGCGTAGATTATAATCGGGATCATGTTCCTCCTGAGATGATTGAAGCGCAGGTTGATAGCGCCCTCGAATAACAGCGGGGGAAGGAACAGGAAGAACACAAGGTCATGGGATAAAGCGGTGTCCTTGAGAATCGGCAGCGACCCCGCCAGCAATCCGGCAAGGACCAGCACAATTGTGTAAGGAAGCTTCAATCGCTCGGCGATTACCGCCATTATGAAAATAACAATCAGCAGCCAGACAAATGTCTCGATGACCGGTTCGAGATCCTCGAGGATGCTTTTCGCTTCAGGGTTGTCGGTTACCCTCGGCCGATCGGTATCCTCGGCACTGGAGGTCAGGATTTCGTTTCCCGATCCGGTTATATCATCTTCGTGCCCCGATTCCTGCGCGAACACGCCGGAGACACTGCCGATCGCGATCGATAGAATAGCGGCAGCAAGTAGAGAAAATAACAGGGGTTTTTTGATGCTGGCTAAGTCTGGCATTATCCCCGTGGCCCATCCTGGCGGGTTCAATTTAACCAGAGGATTATATCATTCCTTACCCGATTTCGGATACAAAATCAGCAATATGAGAACCGATCCGGCGATCAGGCCAACATTTATCCATTCCCTTGGAGATAAATCGCGTCTTACCAGGCTGAAAATGAAAACCGCGAGTGTACCGATTGAAACTATCAGGATCATGTCGAGCACGGGCTTGAATCTCACGGGATCATGCGATATCCGCCATATCGTAATCGCGAATCCAATGTTCAGAACACCCATCAGGTTAGCCGACCAGACATCGTAGGTGTTCGACGGATCGTACTCGGTGATACCCATTAAAGTCACGAGGTACCATTCCGGGTAAATAAAATGCGTGAGTCCCCAGTAGAAGAACAGGATAAGGGCGAGAATTTTCAGGTAAGGAGGTAAGAATGGATGGAATTCATTTTCCTGATTTTCATTTCCGGCTTTCATCCCCATGAAATCGTCCTCGGCCCGGGAATAATACCATTGATCGTCCGCCCAGGATCTCCCTGATGTTTACACCGCGATCCTGGCGAGGAACGAATAGAAACTCCTGATCTCCCGGATGAAATCATCCGCATCGAGCATTTCTCCCGAACCACCCCTGAGAGACAGGGTCGCGTCGAGGTCCCCGGCGTTCGCGAACGGTTCCCAGCCGTATACGCTCGTGCCGTAATGCCTCAGGGCGTTCATGCCGGTCGGCCAGGGCGACATTCCCACCACGTGTTTCGCTCCCTGATCGGCATCATGAAGGGACGCGCGGACAAGTGCATGGATGTTAGGAGTCAGCATGCTTTCGCTCGGTTCTACAACCGTTTTCTCCGCGAGGTATACACCATCGGATTTCAGAACCTCAAGAACCCGTATGGCGATTGCTTCCACATCCTCACCCGGTGGGTAGCAGTATGTCACTTCCGCTTCGGCACTCGAGGGTTTCAAGCCGTCGGATGCGGATGAATCGAGCCTTAGAACAAAACGTTCGGTTTTGAGAGATGCCCTCAGTAATGCCTTAAGCCCCGCATCGACCGCTCCCTCCGCCTCGATGAACTCCATCGCGTGGTTGACGGTCGATTCCTTGTTGAGCTCCTCGAAAATTGTCCTGAGCCGTATATCCGGAATTATTTCGGAAACGGAATTTATAAATTCCCTGGACTTTTCGGACGGCTTCAGATCGAACTCAATTTCACCCAGTTTATCGAGGGCTTTTACTATCCGGCTGACCGGGTCCTTCCCGATCTGTACACCGGCCTGTCCGCCGGAGGCTTCCGAGCGAAGTTTCAGGTTGAGGGAACCCTTTTCGGATGACGCGAGCAACGAACATGGCGTGTTGTCCGGGCCGATCCAACTGAACGCGCCCCAGCCCAGCGCGACCTCGGATGAGATATGTTCGAGATGGTTTTCCGCAAGGGATCTCAGTCCCACACCCTTTCCGCCGGCGCCTTCAGTCGTTGCTGCAAAACGGACGGTTCTCCTGAGAGGTTGTTCGCTTCGCGCGAGAAGAATGAGCGCCATGGCATGAGCAACCGACAGATGTGTGCCAAGGAGCGCGCCGGGACCGTAGATCGAGTGGCCAATGTCCTTTGGAGGGATATCGATTTCGTAGAGTGAACGGGGTGCGCTGTCAAGATGGCTCATCAACAGGACCGGTTCCTCCGCACCGGATCCCGCGAGGTGTGCCACGATGTTTGGCCTCGATGAAGTTAAACCGTGCGATTTCAGTCCCGTTGATTCATCGGCTCCCGTTACACCGGGTAAAAGAATCGAGGGAATTCCTTCGGACTCGAAAAGGTTCAGGAGGTACTTTGCTGCCGGGAGCTCAAACGCTGGAGGGGAAGATGTGCCGTAGGAGAGAATATGGCTGAGATGGCTGCCAGCCTCCCTGATTACGTCGGTCCATGAAATGCTGTACGATGTAGTCACGCCCACCACAATATTGAAAGGATTTTCAAAAGCCGGTACGGATCAAAATCGGTAGAGCTAACCATACTCCCGTTTATTTTAATTGTCATATGATTTTCAGGCAAGGAAATAATCGCTGTGAGTGGAGTTTGTTCAATTTTTTCCCTGTGACCGCAGGACGGGTAATTTGGCTAGCGATCGACTAATGTAATCACCTTGTCGCCAGGATTGAAATTAACCGTGCTGGATTTAACCGGGTTTACGACGACACCATATGCCCTGGATGCGTCATACATAAGCGCCTTTATACGGTAGCCGATCGCCACCTCTCCACGCTGCCGTGCGGCTTCTACAACAGTATAGAAATTCACATCCACACCCGGCTTCACGTAATTTTCGGCGGGATCGAGGTAAATTTCCGATCCCCTGATATCAAAGAGAGTCTGATAAACTTCGTTCAAATATTCATTTTCCGATAACTGTGCCAGCATCAGGCTGATGAGAGAATCGCTCACGACAAAATCATCCGCGCGGGTTGCCTCGGCCAGTTCACGGTTACGGATATCCAGCATCTCGGAGACGATTGAGAAGTTGTGTCCGGTGTTATCCTCGATCTCGCGAAGGTGAAGAAGCGTGACAATGGTCCGCGCGTCGGCAGCCTGCGTATCGAGATGGTCCGAGTAACACATGATTATTACGTACTCAAAATCCTGCAGTCTGAAAGTTTCAAGTGTTCTGCGATCGGTTGTATCTCCCTTTTTAAACGAGACCGACTCATGCTGCATCCCGGGCAGGCTCAATACACCTTCAACCTCATCCTTCGGCAGATCGGCAACTACCTGGATCGTAGACCCTTCAGAAAAATATTTCTGAATTTCCTGTATGACAATCGATGTGCGCCAGTTCCATCCAAGAATAACGATCCGTTTCGGTTCAATGGCGATTTCCGTCGGGCTGTTTATCAAATCATGGGCAATATTGTAATCATCAGTCCCGGAAAGCCTTACGGTATTATCGTCCCTTGAAATCGCGATAACCTGCGTGCCTGCCTCAATGACTGTATCCATCGGCGGGTTCAGAATGGGAACTGAATCCTTCTGCCTGAGCCCGAAAACCAATGAATCCTCGTACATCATCAGTGCCTCACCGAAAGTTACTCCGATAAGTTTGGGTTCCTCGTGGAAATAAATTTCATCCCCGCGGAAGTTGAGAATTTCCATGTATACGCTGGACAATCCGGACTGAAGGCAGGTCTGGGCCATGATCCTCGCGACCAGGTCTCCTCCCAGAAGGTACTGCACCTCGTTTTTACCGATCATTTTCGCGACTTCGAGATTTCCCGGATCATGGATTTCAGCGACAATATGGTACGGCTCTTCGCGACGGCTGGGATTGTTCATTATCGCGAGCAATGTCTTGATTACCCACGAATCGGGATCGCTGGAATCCGGTGAGAGGACAATTATCGAACGTGCCGTGTTAAGGCTGACAAGGTCAAGATCGGCCATCTCGACAGGTTTGCCGCTCCTGCAGATGATTCTTGTCCTGCCGGTAGACCCCACCTTATCGGGGATTTCGTCATCCATCTCGACCTTGTCCTTATTACCGAGAATCACTATGCACGGCGATGGCTGGTTCTGGTTGGCTATCACCAGTTCCGAAATAATTGTGAAAATCTGCGGCGACCATCCAAGAATCACCACATGGCCTTCCTCAATTACCGTGGACCGTCCTTTGCGTAATTCATCGAGCTTCGCTTCAAGGCCGGATGAGAGGATACTGATTAATGCGCTGAATATAAAAATCCCACCGAAAGTAACGAGCAGCATCAACAGTAGAAACGGCCAGCCCCCCTCGTCATCGGCCATAGTACCCGCGTCCATCGTGCGCATCAGGCACAGCCACGCGATTTCAAAGAATCCGGCGTTTTCAGGGTAGCTTTCACCCTGGGGCAGGAAATTCCCGATAAGGGCTATGGCTGTTAAAACCATAATCAGACCTGCTGTTATGATCACAAGCCATATAATCAGCGCCCCCGTGCCTTTCGACATCGTGTTGTCGAACGCATAAAGAAGCCTGTCCTTGAAGGTGATCTTCTTCATGACTCCATTCCCATGGCAGTCGCTGTCATATTATCAAACAAGGAATTTATCATATGGGGAATTGTAAACCGCATCGGTATTAATTCAAAGCCGGATTGGAGCGGCATCGAAAATTCAGCATTTTGATTCCGGATCGATGTTTACCTTTATTCCGAATTGTTCATCGAGCCATACCATGATCCTGCCTCCGATCTCATCCCTCGCCTCCCGGTAGGCCCTGAGCTCTTTCGCAGGATAATTGAACGCGGACATCGGATCGGAAATCGACCAGTGCAGGCGTTTTGCTTCGCCGGTTTCGCTTTTGAATACCGGGCAGAAATCCCTGGCATAATCGCAAAGCGTGATTACCCAGTCAAAATTTTCATTAATGTAATCATCGAAGGAATTGGTTACCTGGCGGGAAATATCGATACCAGCCTCATCCATAACCTGTACGGTGAGACGTGCGACTCCCGATGCCTGATGGGATCCAGCGGACCTGACCTCGACCTTATCGTCCGCCCAGTGGCGCAGAAACCCTTCCGCCATCTGGGACCGGCACGAATTACCGGTACATACAAAAATTACCGGTATCTTCCCTGGTTCGTTTATCATACTTAAACTGTACTTTGTGTAATCGAGATGTGCAAGTCCGGGGTTTATCGTATAATATTGCCTTGATTCATATGGAGAGGGAAAAGAGAAATCCATCAAAAATGTTTCTAAGGTTCGCTATCGGGGTCCCGTTTGGTGCAATAGCTATCTGCATCTTTGCTTTCGGGAATATTTCTCTTTTCCTTCTTGTAACCATAAGTGCTGTCCTTGCACTCCGCGAATTCTGGAGGGTAACGGGTGTCGATCATCCGGGATCGAAATTCCCGATTTCATATCTCGGCTACATTGCCTCTGTTCTCCTGCTTTACGGGTCCTGGGCTTTCCCAACCGGATCGTTCACGGTCCTGCTCGCGTTTATGCTCCCGGTATTCTTTATCTCCCAGTTGGTCGCGAAAGCACGCGGGGCGAAGGAATTTTTAAAGGAAGTGGCGACAGTCTTCCTCGGGGTGATTTACATCGGCGGCCTCTTGAGTTTTATTTTCAAGCTGAGACATCTGCAGATCATCCATGTCGATGCGGGAACGCTTGAATTTTCACGGACGGTCTTCAATACCGAGGGAATGATCCACCTGACTATCTACCCCGTTCTCGCCGGCTGGGGGTGCGATTTTGCCGCTTTATTTGCGGGCAAATATTTCGGACGTTCGAAACTTGTGCCCACGATATCCCCGAAGAAAACGCTTATGGGTCTCTGGGGCGGGATGATCGGGAGCGCGATAACGGTAATAATTTATTCTTATTCGATCGGACTTGTCGGGCAGGTGGAAATCTGGGAGCTCATCCTGTTCGGTGTGATGGTGGCGGCGATCTCTCAGCTCGGCGACCTTTCTGTAAGCGCTCTGAAACGTGAAGCTCAGATGAAGGATGCCGGGAAATTACTCGGTGCTCATGGCGGAATGCTTGACCGTATTGACGGTTTCCTTTTTGCCCTGCCGGCTACCTACCTGTTTTTCCTGTACGTCCTTGGATAGTGATATCAACAGCTCCCATCCTGGATTTACGGGCAGCGTTTAATCTGTAAAAAAATAGAAGAGGAAATCAGGCATGAGTTATTACATTATTCGTGAATTCGACGGGTCGTTCGATAACACTGTTACCAGTGTAAGGGAAGCCCTTGCAAAGGAAGGTTTCGGGATTCTGACCGAAATCGACGTAAAGGCCACGCTCAGGAAAAAGCTCGATGTTGATTTTCAGAATTACATAATTCTTGGAGCCTGCAACCCTCCGTTCGCCTACAGGGCGTTAACGGCGGAGGATAAGATCGGATTGATGCTCCCCTGCAATGTAATAGTGCAGGAAACACCGGATGGAAAAACCGAGGTTGCCGCAATCGATCCGGTAGCGTCAATGATAGCTGTTGAAAACGTTGAGTTACCTCCGATTGCTGAGAAAATAAGAAGTAAACTCCAGTTAGTAATTGACAGTGTGTAAATGCAGGCCGATTTAATTAACCCAATTAACCGATTTAAATTTCCTTGGTATTGTCCTGTTGAATGTCGATCTGGCGTGTCCGAGGATGAGGCATTCGATCACCTCGTTATCCTTCGGAATTCCCAGTTGTTCGCGGAGTTTTTTATCCCGTTCAATAACCGGAGGGATCATACCGACAACGCAACTTCCAAGTCCCAGGCCCTCAACGGCGATCATCGCGAATGTCGTCGCGATAAGGCAATTTTCCCTGTAAGAAACCGCGTATTTACTTGAATGGAATAGAAGCATCGCCGGTGCGCCGTAGGTGAGATTATCTACTCCCCTAATAGCCCCTTCCAGTATCAGTTTCGCCAGTGGAATGATTTCGGTTTCCATCTGATGCATATTGTACTTCCCCATCATCAATCCCATAAGTGGTTTGAATACCGGAGATGACAACCCCCCGATCCACATCTTGAATCCTTTATGGAACGATGGATAGAGCGCCTGGATTTTCTCTTTGCCATTAAAAACGATTATCTCGACACTGCTTGGTGGAACGCCCATCGGAGCGGTCGATGTGATCTCAAGGATCTTCTCGATATCTTTCTTTTCAACCGGTTTTTCGGTGAATCTGCGTGTTGAACGCCTTGCTTTCAGGAGTAATTCAAAATCGGCGAGGGTCGGAAGTGTGTCGGGGAGGTCGATGAATTCCTCGTAATTGAAATCACCTGTCTCTATAGCCTGCGTCGGGCAAACCGACATGCAGTGCCCACAGAGAATGCATGATTTTACAGGGTCGTCCACCGGCTGGATTTTATCTGCGATCAAGTCGAGATGACCTACCGGGCAGATCGCGACGCACCTCGAGCACCGAATGCATTTGTCGTGGTCAATGGTATTCGAAGGTTCAGGCATTGTCCGGGGTCTCCCGCAATGAAGAGGACTGTAGGTTTATCAGGCATGGCACTGAAATGTTCAGTTCAATTCTACATTATATTTACCAAAAATTAATTAATCGAACTAATTTACAAATTGTGAGTCTTATTTTTTAGTGGAATTATTTGACTTTAGAATTTTTTAAAAATATAATTCTGACATGACATTTCTTGTAAAAATGTCATCCATCAACATCCCAGATGCTGAAACTATGGGAACTCTATTGGAATGGCTCTCTGGAATTTTTACACCGGAAACCGTTTTAGTAATATTATTTATGGCAGCCCTCATATGGGTCAAGCATAATGACCATAATACTCATATTGACGTGCTAAAAGACAGCATTAATGAGAAAAAGCAGGAACTAAAAAATGTAACTGAGGATCGAAACTACTACAGAAATAAAGTACTTGGTAAAGAGCTTCCTTCATCTAATGACATAGGAAACGTTGACATTGACGATACTAATAAAAAGGAGGAAAAATGATAGCGTACGCAGCCATCGCCATTAGTATTCTTATAATCATATTTGGTAAGTTTGAGCTGAAATCATCAATTGACCAGGCAAAGTATGAAAAGCACAGATTCAAGGCTTTTAGGTTACGCGAACGGCTTATCATGTTAAATTTAGAGGGGGAAATTTCAGGGGAGAAATGTGAGCAACTTTATACTGCTCTCAATTGGGTAATTTATTACTTGCGGGAGATCCCAACTTCTCTAATCGATGGATTCTTAAAAAGCGCTGAAGAAGTGGGGATTTCTGAAGAATCGCGTCAATTCCAAATGGAACTAAATTCCGCTTCGGAAGTCGTTGTTAAGTGGTATAAAGATTACACAGGATTACTATTTGAAGCTGTAGAGCTTTTTACTCCAGTAAATAAGCGCGGCAGTCGTCTCATGGAAATTCCTGTTCTCGGGCCCTTGTATGTCACATACCTTGCAGTTTGGTTTATTATCAAATTAGAAGCTTACAGAGGACATCCTCTCAGTAGAAATGTAAGGACTGGATTTTCGAGAAAACCTGTAAGGGAAGGGCAAATTGGTAAGAGCCCAAAAAAAGGTGAACATTTCCAGGAAATTAATAATGTTCGCAAAAAAGGTCTAAAATTGCATGATATTGCTGCTGCAGCTGCTAGTACTATTTCCAGTAAGGGACAAAGTAGGATACCCAGCTTAGCTTCCTAAAATACAGGTTCAAAAAAACACCCCGCTCATCAGAGCGAGGTTGGAAGGTCGCAAAATTGATAGCCTGCTGATTTATTAACATTAAAAATTTTTATGAAAATATCAACCCTCACATACCAAGAGACAGAAATAATCCTCATCGTTCCAATCCGTGAAACTCCA
>DAOVJF010000429.1 GCA_030673355.1 Planctomycetota bacterium
CTCCTTATAAAGTTTCATCGCACCGTCAAATTCACCACGATCCGCGAGCATAAGCCCCTGGTTGTTAAGACAGTACGAAAGCATATATTTATCACCAAGCTCGCGGCAGATGCTTTCCTGCTCCTTATAAAGTTTCAGCGCACCGTCATAATCACCACGGTCATAGAGTATCAACCCCTGCTGGTTAAGGCATTTCGAAAGCACAGACTTATTATCAAGCTCGCGGCAGATGCGCTCAGACTCCTTATTGAGCTCCATAGCATTATCTAATTCACCACGGTTAAAAAGTATATACCCTTGTCCTCCAAGAGAGGTTGCCAAATTCAACTCATCGCCAGTCTTTCGGTAGTACTCACTGAGGAAATCCATCAATGACAGTGCCTCTAATAGATGGCCTGTGTCATTGAGCAGATCGGACGCCCGCATCAAGGTTTCGCTGTCAGGCACAGCCTCCGGGGCATCGAGCACACACTGGTAGGCATCGACAAGATTCAGATCCGATGAATTCTCAATCTTTGCCCAGTATGCCTTTACCTCAAGTTTATTCTCCTCCCATGCTTCATTGAAGAATTCAAGATCTGCAAGCAAATCATAAAGTTGCTGCCACGATTCTGCTACAACTAGTTGCCATGGGAGTTCATCGACCTTTCGAGGGGTTAATTCCTGCTTTGAGAAGTAATCAGCCAGATGCAAATGGACGGCCTGTTGATCTTTTTCTTTTTGCAGATATCGGTTCGCAATCGCTTCGCGTACATAGTCGTGGCTAAACCCGATCAAGCGCGATCTATCGACAAACAGCTTCTCAACTGCATCGAAGAACTGTGACCACTGCGGCCGCGGAAGCGGATGTCCGCCTGCTCCCAGTAGCTCCAGGAGTTCCTCCTCTGCCAGCCCTCGTCTCGACGCCCAGATGCACGTCATCGCGTCCTCGACAAGCCCCGGCCATTCGGTTTCATAGTCACGTTCAATTCGTCTCAGCACTTTCTCAAATAATTCAGGGATGGTTTCCGATGAAATGTAGTGCTCAATCGCCCTGTCCAGGTGTTCGTGAACGCCGAACACCGAAAGTTCTTCCAGAAGTGAACGCAAATACAACGGATTTCGTGTCTGATCGGATGACGCGACTTTTTTCAGACGATTCTTGTCCAACGATTTACTGTAAACATCAAGATATTCACTCATCAGCTTAGTTCGTTCACCATCGGAAAGTGGAAACACTTCCATTGTCTGCCATTCGCGTTTTTTCAAATCATCAAGCGGACGCCCGGGCAGCGTTGATAGCACCATCCGAACATTTTCAGGAACCACTGGAGGCAGCCTGGAGATTCCATTCCCGGCAGGGATTAAATTTACATAGTTGTTGTTGCCTTTATCAAACGTCAAGACTGTTTGTTCAGAACCGGGACCGCTTGAGGATAGCCCCCCATTTCAGGCCATTCAAAATATTTAAAGTACGTTATTAATTCCACCTGGGGCTGGACTTAATCAATTATTAGTGTTATATTGATAGATTCCTGCCGGAATCCGTGTTGGATACTATCCGGCCCAATTCGGATGCCTTGGTTTGGATGAGTTTTAACCGGTAGGATTAAGGATGGACTTATGTCAGACGACTTCAGAGAGTATATCGCTGAGAATGTTGTGCTCTGCGACGGCGCTATGGGCACCGAGCTCTACGATCGCGGCGTATATATCAATCGCTGTTTCGATGAGATCAACCTTACAGATCCCGAAATCGTACAGCGCGTCCACTCCGATTACCTCAATGCCGGAGCGCTAATTCTTGAGACTAACACTTTCGGTTCAAACCCGTTCAAGCTCTCAAAATATCACCTTGAGAACAAGGTCAGGGAAATAAACCTCCGGGGCGCTGAACTCGCGAAAGAGGTCGCCGGAGACGCTGCATGGGTAGCAGGTTCGATAGGTCCGCTGGGAATAAAAATCGAGCCGTGGGGACCGACTTCGAGGGAGGAAGCGCGCGACGCGTTCACCGGGCAGATCGAAGCGCTCCTCGAAGGCGGCGTAGACATCTTCATGCTCGAAACTTTCGGCGACCTGAGTGAAATCGGTGAAGCTATAAAAGCTGTAAAAAATTTGACCGGCAAACCGATTGTCGCGCAGATGACGATCACCGAGGACGGGATGTCCCTGTATGGTACCGGTCCCGAAGTATACACTCCCCGGCTTACCGGCTGGGGCGCGGATGTGATCGGCCTTAACTGTTCGGTCGGACCGCATGCGATGCTCGAAACCCTCGAAATCATGGCGAACCTGACCGACCTCCCGCTCGTCGTGCAGCCGAACGCGGGAATTTCCAAGAACCACGATGGAAGGGTCATCTATCTCACATCGCCCGATTATTTCGCGAAGTACGCTCACAGGTTCATGAGGGTTGGCGCGCACCTTATCGGCGGATGCTGCGGAACCACTCCCGAACACATTCGCGCGATGGCGTCGGTTCTTCGCATGAAACAGTTTTCCGGCGCGGTGCGTACCCCATCGTCGATTGTAAAAAATGGGAACGGCGATGTTGAGACAGTCCCGATCGAAAAAAAATCCGCGCTCGCATCGAAAATTGCAAATGATGAATACATCTTTTCACTGGAAATTACCCCGGCTAGAGGATGGCGAATGGAGCGTACCCTCAAGAAAGCCCGACAGGCAAAGGATGCCGGCTTCGATGCGGTGAATATCCCCGACGGCCCGCGTGCGTCTGCAAGGGTTGGGGTGATGGCGGTTGCGGCAAGGATTTACAGGGACGCCGGAATCGAGCCGATTGTACATTATGTTTGCAGGGACCGTAATATTCTCGGCATGCAATCGGATCTCCTTGGGCTTTACTCGCTCGGGTTACCCAACCTGCTTTTACTCACTGGTGATCCTCCGGTGATTGGTGATTACCCAAAATCGACCCCGGTTTTCGATGTGGATTCAATTGGCCTAACCAACCTTGCGAATGCGCTTAATAACGGGATGGACCTCGGAAATCGCTCTATCGGACAGCCGGCCGGTTTTCTTATCGGTGTCGGTGTAAACCCGACCGCCGTGAATGTCGATCTCGAAATTGAGAGATATTACTGGAAA
>DAOVJF010000249.1 GCA_030673355.1 Planctomycetota bacterium
ACCGACAGCCTTGACGCGCTGGCGGAATTAATTGAAATCAGCTCGTTTTTGTTTCGGATTTCAGCGAGAAGAGATTTTGTATCGGCGATAATTTCAGTGCCTTCACGAATGTAATCATTCCATGCGATCTCAATATCAAGCTCGACAACCTCGCCCCGAAGTGTGAGCATTCCGGGGGACGCGTAATTCATCTGCACCATTCCGCGCTGGTATTCACGTCCGACCCCGAGAGACATGCCCTCGGTGAATGCCTGGTACCGGTTGAGAATATCCTGGAGGTAAAGTGTCTCTGGATACCTGTTCAGTGTCGCGTGCCATGCTTCTTCAGCCCTCGCGAGCCTCGGTGACCGCGCCAGCAATACCGCAAGGATCAGTCCCTCGTCAATGTTACTATTCAAGTTTGATGCAACAGCTTCGCGATCCAACACCTGGTATTCCTCGATCTGGAATCGCGATGCCACCGGAAATCTTTCGAGCAACGCGCCGAGCGGATCGCGAACCGATGCCGCTTCGTACCTGGCAAGAAGATAGGAATAATCCGGTGATTTGCTTATGGAACCAACGCTGACCTCATTTTGTATGGTTTCAGCGGACCCTGAGTAGAGGTCGTAAACATCGGAAGTATTACTGTTGGCGTCCTCACGAAGTTCACTGTACGAAGACGCATTAGCGGTCAGTGCAAAAAACAGCGCTAGGAATATCGCCATAATGATCATATTCAGCCTGGACAAATTCATTGCTCCACCTCACCGCCTGATTCAAAAACCGGGATTCCGGTAAGTTTCTGAAGCTCAGCAAGAGATTTAAGATAATCTGTTTCAGCCCGGACAGTGGCAAGCTGGAAATTCTGCATGATCATGGTTGTCTCAACTAAATTTGAAAATGGAATCTGATCGCCCTCGTACCAGGTCTGCGACAACTCCACTGCCGTCATCGCTTCGGGTAGAAGAGTATCCCGGTACAACTCGACCAGGCGTCCCTGGTTTTGAAGCTGCCAGTAGATGCGCTCGATATCCGCGTACGCCTGGTTGCCCTGGTCCTCGAGATTTGCAATAGCGCTCACGAGCTGCGATTCAGCCTGGTCGACTCTAGCGTCGTTTTTCCCGTCCCAGATCGGAATGGTAATCCCGAACATGATCCCCCATGCATCATCGCCATTTGTGCGCATGCTATCACTCAAAGGTGAAGTACCGATTACGTTGTACATGAACCCGAGTGAAAAATTCGGGTCATCCATGGATCTCGCGATCGAAACATTCACCCGGGCGATCTCCACGGAAACCCCGGCCATCTCAAGTTCATGGCGGTATTCCGTCACACGTTCCCTCAGGATTTCAAGATCGAGCTCGACTGGCTCAATATCGGGAAGCGAAACCGTACCGATATGGAAATCTGGGTCGACACCCATGAGATTTCTCAGGTTTGACTCTTCGGTGTAAAGGAGTTCCGTTAAAAGAATTTCCTCGTACTGAGCCTGCCCGAGACGGCTTTCCGTGGCATACAGTTCAGCGTTGCCGATTTCCCCCTGTGAGTATCGAAGGTTCCCGAACTCGACAAGCTCTGAGAAATGCTGCCTGTTGACCTGGGCGATCCCGATCGCTTCGTGAAGGTATCCGAGTTCGAAATACGATTTCATTACGTCGGTAAGCACATCCCGGACCTTTTTTTCATAGCCGACCTTCGCCATCTCCGCCCTGGTCAGCGCCAGGTCGCCCATGAGATTAAGCCGGTGAGGGTTCGGGATCATCTGCATGATCTGGAACCCAAAATCGTTCGATCCGTTCCTCGTTTCGATCGGTTCCGGGAACCAGTTGATATTCAATTTTGGATCGGGGTAGGAAGTCGCCTGTGGATACATCTCGACCATCGCCTGCCAGTTAGCCCGTGCGGCAATGATCCTGGGATTTTCGGTAAACGCGGTTTCAAATAGATCCCTTAGTAAAACTTCTTCTCCAGGAATCCCTTCTGATCCGGTTTCTGCCACGAACTGTTGATTGACAGCTACTTCGGTGGATGCGATGAGGTTCACCAGGCCCCCTCCGGGATCAGCCTCGGTCGCGTCCGCTTGCACAATTGGTACAAGGAACAGAATTATCACGATTATTATGCTTTTTAAGATTTTCATGATGTTCTACCGCTCAAAAAAATCCGGATCATTAACTTACTGGAATAAAACCAGATCGTGCCCGTATTTTTCAGTTCTCATCATCTTCAACCGGTACAAGATTCATACCACACTGACCGCATTCTGCATCGGGATTGGTCGAAATTTCATCGGGATGCATCGGACAGGCGTACAGAGTCCAGTCTTCTACAAGTTTCAGGTCCATTCCGCACTGGCCGCATTCGGCGTCAGGGTCGGCGGAAATCTCATCGGGATGCATCGGGCAGACATATAATTCCTCTACCGGTACAACACTGACGTCCTGATCTTCATCGCATTTCTCATCGGGATCGGTTGTAAGGTGGTTCGGGTGATCCGGGCAGGCATACAGGGTCTCGACTTCATTGAGAGCCATACCGCAGTGTGGACATTCAGCGTCCCCATCCATGGTCATAAATCCGCCGCAAAACATCGGACATTCATATACCTTAGCAACTTCGGCACCATCATCGTGCATATCCCCTTCCATATGGTTATTCATATGGTCTCCCTCATGATTGTGATTCTCCTGGGCTGTCGCGGTTGTCACCCAGGCGATTCCAAGAATCATCACCAGGGCCAGTATTCCGTACATATAATTTTTCATGATTTTTTGATCTCCTTTTGTTTTCATGAATTTTTCTTTTCAGCTTCTCTGATAAGTTTTTTCAGTTCTTCGAGTTTCTCCGGGTCACGACCCGCGCTTTCGACAAATGCCGACATAGCAGCGTGCGATGAGACATCCAGGAGCTCCTCGATAATGGGTGACGCGATTTCCTTCGCGAACTCCTCGCGGGATATCTTTGCGCTATAGGTGTTATTTCTGCCGTCTCTCTGCTTAAGCACCAGGCCTTTTTTTATAAGCCTGTCGAGGACAGTCAGGAGGGTGTTGTGGCGAACTTTGTGCTTCTTTCCAAGCAGGTTGAAAATTTCCTTGCCTGAAGTTTCGCCGTGTTCCCATAATGCTTCGAGCACTGCCCGTTCGAGATCCCCTAACGCCAGGGCCTGGCGGGCTTTGCCTTTATTGAATTTGAAATCCGGTACCATTTAGATCACCTCGCGTTCTACAAGTGGTAGAACAAGTATATTCTACAGACCGTAGAATGTCAAGGGCGGTTCGAATTTTTTTAAATTTTTTGGGGAATTACTACTTCAGGTGGCAGGTGGGATCGGATGGTTCGTTTGATGAATCCGGTCCACAGTGGGGGCATGAGATGCCGAATTGCTGGAATATATCGATCTCGGGATGGCCGTCGGCGCATGCCTGGGAGGTTGTCTGAATCGATGTTGCGAGTCCACCGGGATCCAGATGGGATGCAATCGCGGTTGATGATGATATTACTATGGATAAGGCAATCAGGACACTGACCAGGGTTAGTTTCAATGGGATCCGTGTGATTGCTAGGGGATTCTCACCAAGGAGCGACCGGACCCTGATCTCAAGTTGATCCATGATCGAACTGAATGCCGGCGTTGGGGTCGGGTTGAGCATGCTGGGGCCTTCAGTGACCTTTAACAGTAAGCCCGCCACAATATTGCGAGCGTATCCATTTTCAACCGCTACCGTATCGCACGCAAGTTCAGCGGCAATTTTCAGCCTGTCCGATTGTTTCCCGACAAATGGTATGAACCACAGAAGTTCCGACAAAGCATCGATTATCGTACTCTGAAGAGGATCCCGTCTTGCACAATGCCCTGATTCATGATGAATAACAATTGCTAACTCATCCGGATCGAATTTCTGAATCAGGCCCGATGTCAGGTAAATTTCAGGTTTCAGGAAGCCGAGGGTGAAAGCCGTGACAGTTTTTTCATCCTGGACCACATTTACGAAAATTTCGGGGTCAGTGATCGTTGACATTTCTGACGCGCTTGTCCGAATTGAGATTCCATCAAGATCCTTCTTGAGTATCGCTGTCGACCTGAGCGTCGACACCCAGTACGTGAAGGCGCGTATTAACCCGACTACAAACAGGATAGTGAAAATTACCAGGATGACCTTAGACGACTTGTCTGAGATCGAATAAAGGACTCCAAGAACCTGGTGCAGGCAAATTGTCAGGATATTATCCATTCAGTTAACGTTTACTCCACATACTTAGATGCGGTAAATTCCAGAATACAGGATACAATTTACCATCTTTCTGCCATTTTGGCAATAGGTGATTAACTATGATTAAATAAGAAATTTCAACTTAGATTGATTGAGTGGTTGACAGGGGGTTAATTACCAGCAGCCGTCCGGGAGGTGTTTGGTCAGGAATGCGTCAAGGTTTCCGTTCGAGGTATGTTCATCAGGAGCCTCGTCGCAGGGCGGGTCGGTTGGGGCGAAATCGACTGTCTCCCCGAAAAACCCCGTAACGTAGACATTCCCGGAGCCGTCAGCGGCAACTCCCGTGCCTCGATCATAGTATGACCCACCCCAGGTCCGCGCCCACTCGAAGTTACCCGATGAATCGAACTTGCTCAGGAAGACATCTAGTTCACCTTTCGATGTGTGCGGATCTCCGCCGTTGGGGTCGAATTCCACTGTGCCCTCGAAATGGCCCGTAGTGTAGACATCCCCATAGCCGTCAGTTGCAACTCCATAGCCTTCATCTTCGTTTGATCCACCCCAGGTCTGCGTCCATTCAAAGTTACCCGATGAATCGAACTTGCTCAGGAAGACATCCAATTTGCCATTTGAGGTATGCGGATCTCCACCGCCGGGGTCGAATTCGACTGTGCCGTTGAAATTGCCCGTAACGTAGACATTCCCGGAGCCGTCAGCGGTAACTTCAACGCCATATGACGCCACCCAGGTCCGCGCCCAATCGAAGTTGCCCGATGAATCGAATCTGCTCAGGAAGGTTCCG
>DAOVJF010000191.1 GCA_030673355.1 Planctomycetota bacterium
GGATATCGCCATCCATTGTTAACCCGGCCTCAAAGATATAAAGCTTCTCGGAAGCGTTATTAATAGCGATGTCGAAAATGTCATCCTCCGATCCGACAACCAGGGATATTGGGGTTATTGATCCTGATTCTGGTAAATACGTCGGATCTCCTGGAATCGAGTAAGGCTGATACGTAAACTTCATCAGGTAAAAATCGGGAATGCCGATGATATTTTCCCTGTAGACTGCCCAGAAATCGCCATTAGACATAACGTCGATTGCAGTCCAGGTCACGACCGGGTTTCCTGAATCAAGGAAATCGATGAAGGGATTTCCGGTAAGGGTGTTGGATGCAAGAACCTTGATCAAATGCGGGTCCTGCTGGGTGACGAGGAGCATCCTGCCTTCGGAACTCGGATCGGCGTCGAGACTTAACACCGTATCATCCTTCTGGAGATCGTAGATATTTGAAAGCGGGACAATCGGCGGGATATTCGAATCCGCGTCAAAGAGCCCCAGATGGCGTTCGTCGATCTGCACCAGTGCCTTGCCCTGGATGATACCCGGGACACCCCCCTCCACAAATGCGATATCAGCTCGAGGAAGTACACTCATTCCGGCGATAGAGTAACCGCTCGGGGTAAGTGTTCCCGCGTATGTATGAGCATCGGTGTTGGCGCAAAGCGCGACCGCCACGTCCAGTGAAGAGGCCGCGTCCACGGGTCCATAACCATCGTCAACCTGGGCGCTTATTGTCCATAGTCCCGTACCGTAACCGGACCAGTCGATATCAACGTTCTCAACCGGTGTGAAAATGGTGTATGAAGGCGGATCGCCGAATGGTACCACCGACCATGCGTAATCAAGCGTCTGGCCGGGGTCGCAGTCATATGTTGGCGGATCGAGATAGTAGTTGTTGATTTCAGAAACACTTGTAATTGTCAGACCGTTCACCGAGCCAACCTCTGGCGGGGTGTTGAGCCTCTGGACGGTCAGCTTGGTGCCCTGGACCGCTATTAGTCCATCAGTGGCTTCCAGGTTCACATCGTAATCCCCTACCGGGTATGCGGACCAGTTAATATCGATTGAATAGTCAAGGTTTGATGGAATAATGAAATTTTCGGGATCACCTGTCGGGACAATACTCCATGTAACGGTCAGGATCTGGGTGGTGTCCAGGTCCTCAACTGGGGCAGTGTAATGCGCGGATGTATCCGTGCAGTCTACCGCTGATGGGCCATCGACATTACCGACTGTGGGAATTGTATTCTCCCTGTCGACGACAATTGAAAGTCCTTCAGTTATATCAACCCCATCTGTAACCCGGACATTAACATCATAGTGGCCAATATCGTATCCCGACCAGTCGATAGAAACATCTCCATCACCGAGATCGGGAATTATGTAGTTCGCCGGGTCTCCGTTCGGGACGACACTCCAGAGAATTGTGAGTGTCTGGAATGTATCGGGATCGGTGATAGCGCACGTGTAATGTGTATCGTCGTCACTGCCGTTCACAGTTAATTTGCCGGATATCGGACCCACGTCCGGAGGTATATTGACCTTGGTAACATCAATCGGCCCGCAGGTCACCGATACGAACCCATCGTCTACCTCGACATATACATCATAATCACCGAGCTGGTGGGACGACCAGTCGTAATCGACCGATCCATCGGGATTCGCCGGGACATCGAAAATCGGAGGTGTGCCGTCAGGTCGGAAGCTCCAGTTAATGGTGTGCGTTTGAAGTGTATCGATATCGCTGTAGTCAACACTGTAATGAGCGGAGGTTGAGTTCGAGTTAACGATCCTCAAACCATCACAACTGTGAATAGTCGGGGCGGTATTCTCCAGGCTCACCACCCAGGGAATTCCCTCGACCGGTGGATTGTTGCCATCGTCCAACTGGATATTTATTTCGTAATCGCCAAGGGCAGGATGCGTAGACCAATCGACTGTGAGAGGATCGCCTTCTACTCCCGGAATTACGTAGTTATGCATGTCGCCGAATGGAACGACACTCCAGAATACTGTCAGGGGATCGCCTTCGGGATCGATCATTGAGCACGTATAATCACTGGCTGTGTCAGAATGTGTTACGTGCGTAGGACCACTGATAGGCCCGGCTTCCGGTGATTGATTATCGTACTTTGTTACACTCAGATATGTTCCTTCAACCGATACAAAACCATCGTTAACCTGGCAGTTTACATCATAGTCATCATCGGGATACAACAACCAGTCCTGGAGCAGTGATAAGTCCGGTTCCGATGGAATTGTGTATATCGGCGGAATTCCGGTTGGAACTACGCTCCACAATGCCGTCAAAATCTGGTCGGGGTCAATATCAGAGATCGGTTCTGCTGAATATGGCGCTGCGGTATCATCCGAGGTAACAACTGTCGGACCGGTTACCGTTCCAACCGTTGGTGCGCTGTTACCCTTGGTAACAACCAGGGGATTACCTGTTCCGAGATCCATTCCATCGTCTGCCTGCTTATTCACACTGTAGATGTTTACCGGATACGTTGACCAGTCAATGTCGATTGATCCATCCGGATTCGAAGGCAGTGAGAAATCTCCAGGATCGCCGTCGGGTACAACACTCCACATAAATGTCAGGGTCTGTGTTGTGTCCGGATCGGATGCATCCGCCTGGTAATTTTCAGATGTGTTAAGGCTTAATACAAGATCAAGGCCGGTCACATCCTCAACTGTAGGTGGAGTATTCGAATGCTGGATGAATACGAACGTACCGGTTACCGTTACATAGCCGTCGAATACCGACACATTGATATTGTAGTCTCCAGGCTCAATTGTTGAAAAATCAAGGGTAACAGAGCCGTCTCCCGGATCGCCGGGAATCGAGAAATCTTCCGGGTCGCCATCCGGCACAAAACTCCAGTCGTATGTCAATGTCTGCCCGACATCGGGATCGTATGCAATTACAGAATAGTTAGCTGCTGTATCAGCCGCGGTTACTTCGGTGAGACCCTCGATATCGCCGAGTACGGGATCCGTATTCCCGACAAGAACATCAAGGATCGGTGCCGGAACCGGAGTATTTATTGAATCTGATACATTACAGGAAATCGTGTAGTTATCGAAACCAAGAGTACTCCAGTCGATATCGATCGTTCCGTCCCCGTTGCCCGGATCGTCCGCGATCGGCGTGTCCTCCACTGTCCATAAATACGTAAGGTCATCGCCATCAGGGTCGATCGCCGTCACGGTGTATGTCTCTATTGTGAGACCCGGACTCGCATCACCATCGATTCCCGCCGTGATCTGTGGCGGCAGGTTGGGTTTCACGTCTCCTACCTCCGCTGAGAACAGGCATCCTGATACAAGGGCCTCTGCCGGCATTACAGGGGTGTATCCCAGGGGATCGGAATCCTCAACCCAGATCATATATTCAACTGGGTCGTTGGATGTGATCGCGCTGGCTGCGGGAACCATGGTTAGTTGATACACGGCATGGTCTCCCTCATCCGATACGAAAATCGCTTCGGTCCCGTCGAATAATCCCGGCCATTCACCCGATACCCTTGCGACTGTACCGCCCGGCTCGGTAGCCGGTAACGGACCCTGCCAGTCGTAAACATTCACGTTCAGGATAAGCTGGCCGCCGGACTCTCCGGTACCTTCGAGGTAGTAAAGTTCGTTCAGCATTTCATCCACTGTAACCAGCCATGATTCCGACTGGTTGGCCTCGATCGGGAAATCATCCGGAAGATTCTCCGGCGGATTGGGATTCGGGACCGCCCAACTCACGTCGATCGCATAATTGAAAATCATGGTTGACGGAAAGTCGGGAACCCAGAATTTGAAATGCCTCAGGTTGGTCTTGCCCGCCTCGAATAAACCCCTGTTCGAGGGGTCGAGATCCGACAGGGGCGCATCCTTATCAAGGCCGTCTGCAAAATACTTGAAACCGTTCATCGTGGATGTCAGGTTCCAGACATCATGTTTGAACCCGAGAGCGCCATCGACATATGAGAAAAAAGTGTCGCCGGGAAATTCCGTGGGATTCCACCATCGTGTGTACCCGTCCGCATTCATAAGGCGCATTTCATCCAGGGAGGACATTATTATGCCGGGATTTGAGAATCCGCCCAGCGTTCCTTTTGTGATAATAATCGCCCTCATGTCGAATCCTGAGAATTGGCGCATCCCTTCCAATGGATGATAAATGCTCATATCCAGATCGAGCTCGGTCTGGTCGACATTCCAGGTGAATCCGCTGGCGAGCTGAAAATGTCCGTACTTGCCGCCCGGTTCAAGGAGCTTGATTATGTTCAGATGGACATTTGACGCTCGCATGGGGATTACTTCCATTGTTTCGGCAAGCGGGTCGATAATCACATGATAGAGTCCCCATAATGTATGGTTCTTGCCATCGGTGATCCCTTCAAACGGATCCACTACGTTATCTGTTAAGCCCGGTTCTTCATCAGTGAGATCCTCTCCCTGACGATCTTCCTCATTACCGGGAGATGTTAATCCTGGCGGGGTATTCTGAATGCCGGGCTGCATGGGATCTCCACCGCCCCCGGAACAGCCAACGGCCATTGTAATCAGAAATAAGAGAAATACATGAGTTGAAATTCGGCGCATAGGAATGCACTCCTTATCTATACGAACCCTGAGAGAGTCCGGTTTTGGTCCACCTAACAAATATTTGACTGTAAATCTGGAACTTTATCAACATTATTATATTAAAAATACTGTAAAAAATCCAAGAAAATAGAGTTATATGAATCTACACCTTTTTAGATTACGTTTGGGATCGTTTTAATAGCGTAATTTATAGGCGGGTGGCGTTCATAAGTCGGAGCGCACCGATGAGCGTACTGTCAGCTTTCAGCCGTTGCTTCTGGTTTTTCTGTGTGTGCTTTGTTGTTTCCTCCGTTTTTTTTTGATAATACTCCGGAACCCGACGCGCGATAAGGCAATTTAATGCCCGAGCGACCATATGATATCGACCGCTGACTTGCCCCGGCATTGACTGGGTTTGGCAGACTCCCCTTCCGCCGTCGCTAAAGCTATGGCGGCCTCTCCGCTTTCGCATAAGCTACGGCGGATGTCAAGCCGTAAAACTTCCCGCCGTCCCGAAGGCGGCGTTCCGCCGTCGCTAAAGCTATGGCGTGGTTACTGGCGCTCAGCTTCAAGAGCTGGAAATCACGCGCCGGGTTCCGTATGGAGGATATTCCCTGCAGTGGGTACAGAATAGCCTCCAGTATGAATATAGCACAAAGTTGTGATTTTGTCAAGAGCAGACATAGAAAAAGGGGGATTTTTAGGGATGAGCTATTGGGTTGAAAGGATTGGAGACCCCAATATCGGTTGGGTGACAGGGGAACGGGCACATACACGTTCGGCTTCGCCTCACTCAGTCTGTACCCGGCACCCGGGTAATCTTGAAAAGATTGTAAAATAAAAATGGGGTCGAAGGTATTGACAGAATGCTGTCTATAGAGTATATGGACACTATTACACGATGCTGCTTCACTTGTCGGAAATATTAGTAGAACCCCTTCATGCGCAAATCTCTCGTCAGATTCGCGCTAAAATCCTTTCCGGCACAATTGAAGAAGGCACAGCTCTACCTTCAATCAGGGTTATGGCAAGGGAGCAGCATGTCAGTGTAATAACGGTCCAGCGGGCTTATGATGACCTGCAACGGGAGGGATTACTCCACGCTAAGAAAGGTAAAGGCCTTTTTGTCGCTCATTTAACGAATGAGAAAAAGCAGGGACTGGCAAATGGTCGATTCAA
>DAOVJF010000476.1 GCA_030673355.1 Planctomycetota bacterium
GATAGACTGGAGTCTCTAATGTCACAGGATGGCAATGATGTATAACTTTGGATAACTTTTATTGACACAATATGTAAGGGGTGCTAGACTCTGGGAGAAATTTAACATATAACAAATAACCGGAGGGGTGCCCGGATGGGATATCAATGTATCCCATCAGAGGGCTGAGAGGTAATAGATTACCAACCCTTGAGAACCTGATCTGGATAATACCAGCGTAGGGACTCGGTAGAGCCTGAAAATCACGTCCCTCCGAATTCAAACGGGGGTTTTTTTAACTTAAAAAACGAAAGATGAGTGATTTTTTTATGAGAGATGACGACACAATCGCACTCAGTATTAACGGGAAGGACGAGAAACTCCCAGCCGGTACAACCCTGGTTGACTTTCTGCAGCAGAAAGGTTTACCGATTCCGGCTATTGTTGTGGAGTACAACAAGGACGTTCTTCCGAAGGGCAAGTACGATGGGATCGTACTGAGGGATGGCGACAACCTTGAAATAATCCAGGTGATAGGTGGCGGCTAGACTGACAAAGAAATTCCGTCCGCACGGGCATAGGGGAGCCGACAGCACGAAGTTCTCCGCTGAAAGAAAGGTCCTGATGGATCATTTCGGACGGTATTACCATTTCGTCCAGCGACTCGGCGGACTCCCGGTCCTGTATTTCATCATCGGGGCAATTGAAGGCCATCCGATGGGCTGGGCCACGGTATTCATCTACGGTTTAACCGCTGGATTCTACGCCTTCTTTTTTCATTTACTCGCTACGTCTGTTTTCGCCGCGAAAGCAAAAATCGGATGCAATGAATGCCCAGAAAAAACATTCGGTTATTTTTGGTCCAGCATTTTTGTCGCCAGAATGGCTATCTCTCATCTGGTAATGCTCTCGTGCCTGATCTGGTTGAATGTCTACTGGTTCCTGGGTTCGGGGTTAATAATATATATCTTTGACAACACGGTCACTTTCATTTCATGCGGGAATTACATAATAAAAACAGGAAGTAAAACAGGGAAGGGAAAAAAATCCGGGAAATCCGGAGGGTAAAAAAAATGACTATCAACGATCCGTTAGTAATCGCCGGTAAGGAATTTTCATCGAGGCTGATAATCGGTACCGGTAAGTATTCCGATAACGACATCATGCAGAAAGCGCATGCTGCCTCAGGCGCCGAAATTATCACTGTCGCGCTGGGACGGGTAAAATTCGATGATCCAGACGATCTCTTCAAGCACATCGATTTCAGCCAGTACACCCTTCTGCCGAACACAGCGGGCGCGTACACGGTGGAGGATGCCCTGAGAATCGCGAGAATGGCTCGCGCAGCCTGCAACACCGACTGGATCAAGCTCGAGGTCCTTGGCGATCCTGAGACGCTCCTGCCGGATGTCGGGGGCACATTGGAAGCCGCGAAAATTCTTATCGATGAGGGATTTACTGTTCTTCCGTACACGAACGATGATCCGATCGTCGCACGGAAACTTGAGGAACTCGGGTGTGCGACAATTATGCCGCTGGCGAGTTATATCGGTTCAGGCCACGGATTCCTTGATTTTGCAGGAATCAAGATCATCGTCGAACGGGCCAATGTCCCGGTTGTCGTGGATGCCGGATTAGGGGTACCATCGGATGCCGCAATGGCTCTCGAACTTGGAGCGGACGCGGTGCTTCTGAATACCGCAGTCGCCATTGCGAATGATCCTGAAAAAATGGCCGAAGGATTCAAGCTTGGCGTCCAGGCGGGACGTCTGGCGTACCTTGCCGGTCGAATGGAGAAAAAGGTTTACGGCTCAGTATCATCGGTCGGCGCAGGCCTGGCGTAACATGCGACCTGATTTACCCGGATCGCCGGGCGCAAGTCTCAACCACTGGACGTTTCACTGGCGCGTGATTGTTTTTCTGAAGCCGAATCCGTACAAGCGTAAACTCACCTACATTCTGCTTCAGGCAGACATCTTCGCACTCGAGAAGCATCCGTGCGACATGGGGAAATCCCCACTCCTTGCCGAGGAGCCTGATGCACAGCGACTTACTGAATTCCTTCTTCGTGAGTAATAAGTTAATACCGATAAGAAGGATCGAGAGCGGGACGCTGATATCGCGACTTTCGAGCCGGAACCGGAGTTTGACGCAGTCGTGAAACAGGAGCGTAAATTGTTTTTTCTGGAATACCGTCTCGAGTTCTCGTCCATGAAACGAGTCGAGATGTTCAATAAAGTTTTTAACGAGTAGAGTCATGAAGCTTCACCGTATGTCTAACGTACGGGAAGACCAAAACCTGACATAAATCTCAGTGAAAAATCGAGAAATTTGAAATGAACAGACATGATTCCATAAAACAACACTTATCAAACGCAGACGATCGGCCTCCGACACAGCTTCGTTTCGCGAAAGACGGCATCGTCACGCCCGAAATGAAATACGCCGCAGAAAAGGAAGGTCTCGATCCCGAAATTGTCAGGGAGGAAATCGCATCGGGACGGATGATCATCCCTGTGAGTCTCAAACACCCCGAAGCCATTCCATTCCTGATCGGACGGAAAGCCACGTGCAAGGTCAACGCGAATATCGGCTCATCGGAAATTCTCGCTGATATCCACTACGAGATTCGGAAACTTGAAAACGCGATCAAATATGGCGCCGATACGGTAATGGACCTATCGACAGGCGGGGATATTCCGGCGATCAGGAACGCGATTCTCAGGAAATCGAC
>DAOVJF010000284.1 GCA_030673355.1 Planctomycetota bacterium
AAGGTGTTGTCGCGGGGGTTCGCGATTACGGCAACCGTATGGGAATCCCGACTCTCAACGGCGCATTGTGTTTCCATCCGGACTATGTCGGTAACCCGATCGTGTACTGCGGTACGGTGGGAATTATTCCCAGGGGCATGTCCGAAAAGGAAGCGAAACCGGGCGATTACGTGGTAGCAATCGGCGGACGAACAGGAAGAGACGGAATTCACGGCGCGACGTTCGCGTCCATTGAACTTGATGACGAGAGCGAGGTCACGTCGGGCGGCGCGGTGCAGATTGGAAATCCGATCGAGGAAAAACGCATGATGGACGCGATGCTGATCGCCCGCGACAGGCATCTCTATAACGCGGTTACAGATTGCGGGGCTGGCGGATTCTCATCGGCGGTCGGCGAGATGGGTGAACTATGCGGAGCGATAGTGCATCTCGAACGCGCCCCACTGAAATATGAAGGCCTGGAACCGTGGGAGATCTGGGTATCGGAAGCGCAGGAACGCATGGTGTTCGCTGTCCCGCCCGAACACTGGGATGAATTCAAGTCGATCATGGACGCCTGGAATGTCGAATGTGTCCACCTTGGCGAATACACCGACACAAAACGTCTTGAGCTTTTCTATAAAGGCAACCGGATCTGCGATATCTCGATGGAATTCCTGCATGACGGCGTTCCGCAGGGAGTTCGGGTCGGAACATGGTCCCCTCCCCCACCCGATCAATCGGATCCTGATCTTGCGAAACTTCTGAAAAATAAAAAGCCCGGAAATCTGTTAAAGGAAATGCTCGGGCATCTCGATGTGTGTTCAAAAGAATGGGTGATACGCCAGTACGATCACGAGGTCCAGGGCGCGAGTGTGATTAAGCCGCTGACCGGTGTTAGTAATGATGGTCCATCGGACGCGGCTGTCATTAAACCCGTCCTGGAAAGCAACAGGGGATGCGCGATCGCGAACGGGATCAATGTCCGCTACGCCGCGATCGATCCGTATCACATGGCGACTGCGGCGATCGACGAAGCGATGCGGAACGTTGTCGCGGTTGGCGGGAATCCGGACCATACAGCGATCCTCGATAATTTCAGCTGGGGATCGTCGAACGCACCTGAGCCTTTGGGCGATCTCGTTCGCGCGAGCCAGGGATGCTATGACGCGTCGATGGCGTACCGGGTTCCGTTCATCAGTGGAAAGGACAGCCTTAACAATGAATACCGGGCTGGAGGGAAGCTCGTGCGGATTCCGGCCACTTTATTAATCAGCGCGATGAGTGTGGTCGATGATGTCAGGAAAGTGGTCACGATGGACGCGAAATCCGGCGGGAATCTTCTGTGCGTTATTGGCATAACCAAAAAACACCTTGGCGGGTCGGTGCTTCTCGATCTATCTGGAGAGCTGGGCGTCAGCGTTCCGGAAACCGATCTCGAAACGGCAAAGAAAACGTTCGATCTCATGTACAAGGCGATAAATTCCGGGATCATCACGAGCTGCCATGACCTCTCCGACGGTGGTCTGGGAGTGGCTTTGGCGGAGATGTGTTTCGCGGGTGGGATCGGATGCGAGGTCGATCTTGGGGACGTCCTTACCGATCCTCTGACTCTCGATGTCACGGACAGGGACAAGTTCGGCGAGGGACTTACAGATCTGGAAATTCTCTACAGCGAAACCCCGTCGCGGTTCCTTGTCGAAATCGAAGCGGATAAAAAAGACGATCTTTTTGATTTGATGACTTCAGCCGATGCGGATATTCCGGTGGCTGTGATAGGGACGTTGTCATTCGATGACCGTATGATAATCCGGGATCGGTTAAGAACTGAGTACATCAATGAAACAATCGCCGACCTCAAGGAAGCCTGGCAGAGGCCGCTAAGGTGGGAGTGAGTGATATGAGCCTATATCTAGAAAAAATCGATAAGATTAAGATTGATGATGTTAAGAATTTCCTGAATGTTGAACCACAAAGACAGGAAGGAATTAACCTCGAATTTAAAAGCCAATTCCCAAATAATAAAAAACTGTCAGAAGGTATTGCAGCATTAGCTAACACACGAGGTGGTCTAATGTTGGTTGGGGTTGAGGAGGAGCCCGAAGGAAGTGGTAAGGCTAAAAAGGAACCAACTGGAATTCCTTTGGATGAGCATGTAAGAGACCGAATAGATAATATTATCCAGAGTAATATATATCCCTATTTGATGCCTGAAATTACATATTTACCTTTGAGTAACGACCCAAATGAAACAAAGATGATTGTCTTAATAAGAGTCTGGGAGAGTGAATCAGCACCACACTATACTCCGCATAAAGAAGGGAATTCGGTTTATGTAAGGCATTTGACCTCAAAAGATCCTGAAGTCGCAGATCACATAGTAATCGAAAGGTTAATTAAACGAAGAGAACTGCTGTATCAACAGCGAGGAAATATGATACAAAGGTCAAAGGAAAGGGCATATGCTGCAGGAATCTCAAACATAAATCTAACTCAATGGCCGACGTATCCAGATAAATATAGGGGATTTGAATCTGTTAAATTAATGCCGGTAGTATGTGCAACTTGCTTACCTAAATACCCAAATATGGACTTATTTAAAAGGGACACATTACAGCAAGAACTAGAAAACCTAAAAACGCAATTCCATCATGGTACTGTTTCCACAGTTATGACTAGATTTCTTGTTCCTTGGCTGGAATATGGGACACAAGTAAATTCTATTATTGAATTTGGCTCTTATCCATTTAAATATTTTTCAGAGGTTACTCTGGACGGACAATTTTCTGTAATTTCTGAACCGGTACCGAAGGAAGCTAACAAAGATAATTCTATTTTAGTTGATTCAATAATTCTTTCAGTGATTACCCCGATCCTATTAGCATCAATATTAATTAAGGTTCCGATCCAATATCATTTTCATATTGAATTGATAGAATTTATGGAAAACAATTTAAAACATCACAGCGGAGAGGATGGCTACAAACTTCCGCATATTGAACCCAGAGTTTTAATAACCGGTGATTTCATCACAGAATGGGATAAAGATCATATTCTAAAAATCACAGAAAATATATCTGAGCAATTAGCATGGGCAATAAATAAGGAACATGAACTTGATATAGGTTTAACATTTAAACGATATGTAAATCGGGCGATGTAGGGACAAACATATGAAACCAAAAACTCTAATACTTAAAACAGCCGGGATTAATTGCGATGTCGAACTTAAGCACGGGTTCGAGCTCGCGGGCGCCGACGCGGAAATCGTGCACATCAACGAATTCACCCAGGGCGGCGCATCCGGTAAAAAATCACTCCTCGATTACGACATCATCGGGTTCCCCGGTGGATTCTCATACGGCGACGATCTTTCGGCAGGGCGGGTGCTGTCGACCGAATTCATGGCGCACCTGAAGGACGACCTTCTGGAGTTTCACAATCGCGGCGGACTGATTATCGGGATCTGTAACGGATTCCAGACTCTCGTGAAAGCCCGCATCCTCCCCGACCCGGACGCCATAGTCGATGATCCCGACGGCAATCCCGAGATTACGCTGTTCTGGAACGCAAGCGGAAAATTCGAGGACCGCTGGGTCGCGATGAAGGTGATCGAGACGAATTGCGTCTGGACAAAGGACTGCCCGGACATGGTTGAATTTCCGGTAGCACATGCCGAGGGTAATTTCATCCCGGCGACTACGGATGCTTACGAAAAGCTGCTCGCGCGAAACCAGGTTGTCTTCCGCTACACAGATCCGTCATCTCCCGATTCATGCACGATCATGGACACACCATATCCGTTAAACCCAAACGGGTCGGTCGGGAACATAGCGGGAATCACCGATCGGACCGGCCGGATACTCGGTTTGATGCCTCATCCTGAAAGATTTTTGTATCCTGAGAATCACCCAAGGCAAACGCGTCGACGGGAACAGGGGACCGGAGCATTCGCTGACGGGCTACCGCTTTTCATTAACGCCGTGGAATATGTCGGCGGACGGGTAAATATTTAAGAGTTAGCGATACCATAACCGTATCAGGTCCGCGACTGTATCAGAGCCGCGACTGTTAAGGAGCGGTCCGCATAACCGTATCAGAGCCGCGACTGTTAACGAGCGGTCTGCATAACCGTATCAGAGCCGCGACTGTTAAGGAGCGGACAACCAACTGGAATTTTTGTACATGGTAGGCCGCTCGTTAACAGTCGCGGCTCTGATACGGCGGCACTGATATTTAGATTAGAACCACACCCGGATCTCCTGGTTCCTTATTAACCACTTCCCCGATTTTATATACCGTCTCTCCAGCATCCTTGAGGATACCCATTGCCCTCTCCACATTCTCCGGACTCACGATGATCGTAAATCCGATCCCGCAATTGAACGTGCGATACATTTCATCGTCGGGAAGATTCGCGGCTCTCTGGAGATGATCGAATATCGCGTGCTTATCCCATGATCCTGAATTAATTTTCACCCCAAGATTTTCAGGAATCGATCTCGGGATATTTTCCGTAAGCCCGCCGCCCGTGATATGCGCGCACGCTTTGACACCGTCGCCAATTTCATCGATCAGCCTCACTAAAGGCCGGACATAGAGCTTCGTCGGTTCGAGTATGGTAT
>DAOVJF010000271.1 GCA_030673355.1 Planctomycetota bacterium
CGAAAAAAATGCCGCGATCGGACGATAGACAGCGAAAAGCGGACCGAGTAGAGCATAAGTTATCGCTATCGAATCGACGCCTGTCTCGGGAGTTGAAATTAAAAATGCCGTGGTTGCCCCGCGACTCGCCCCCTGCTTTCTTAAACCGATCGCGAACGGTACCGTACCGCAACTGCACATTGGAATTGGAATTCCGAACAGCGCCGCTTTCAATACGGATCCCGATCCATTTCCACCAAGCTGTTTTTTTACCAGCGAGTCCGGTATGAATGTCTTGAGGATCGCGGCGGCCGAAAATCCAAATAAAATATAGACTGACGACTCATTGAGGATATGCCATGTCTCTTTGAAAATTCCAACCGTGAAACTTAAAACCTGGTCCATTTAAAAATCCTTCTATTAATAAAATACCCTCATTCAATCTATTTGGTTATCTCTCTTCCTTCACATGCTCGAGACCCTGGTCGATCAATTTTCGCACATGGTCATCATCGAGCGAGTAATACACCATCTTGCCGTCCTTGCGGTATTTCACCAGCCGCGACATCCTCAGGAACCTGAGCTGATGCGACACCGCCGATTGCGAGATTCCCGCTACCGCGGCGATATCGCATACGCACAGCTCCGAAATCGAAAGTGCCCGTAGGATTTTGATGCGTGTGGAGTCGGAGAAAGCCTTGAACAGGTCGGCTAATTCCAGCAGGGCAACATCATCCTCAAGTTTCCCGATAACCTTCTTAACCATTCTTTTATCGACAAGGTTAATCTCGCATAAGTCGTCGTGGATTACAGTTTTAACATCTGAACGTATGCTCATATGAGCGATTATACAGGAATTCAGGGAAAAATCAAGACCGATAGGGCAGGATGGAAATTTACGTTACGGAATCCTCTATAAATCTTTTGAACGAAGTCACTCCTTTAACAATCTTAAATACTGCAACCGTCACGTTTACGTTCGCGACGTGTTATAATTTCGAATCTGACCGGAGGGTCATATGAAAACACGATTTTTTAATAAAATGCTGCTTGTCGGCTTTGTTGCTGGCTGTCTTGCGATTCCACAATCGGTCCATGCCAACATCCCGGACTGGACGACCGGGGAATTTTCAAACGCATTCGACGAGGTCGCCCGTAACTACGGAGCGGTTGAGTACGCCACATACACTTTCATGATCGAGTACGGCATTGCACCATCAAGTCTCGATGAACTCAGGGATACCGGACACCTGAACGTACAAATGGCCAACCCGTACACGGATGGAGATGTGCTGTCCCTGACCAGTGACGACTATCCCGATGGAGATCTCGAAGGTAATATTTTGGTGTCCAACAGGCTGAATAATGGCCGGGAAGTGCGTATCGAAGCGTGGTTCCTCCGGCGGAATGCCGATGGAATAATTCATATTCGGTCCATGGTAAAACGTATCAGCCTTTACGAGTCTGAAATCGACCGGCTTTATTTTTTCGATAACGATCTCCCCCGTGAAGAACAGTTTGTCGCGATTTACTGCAGGCAGGCGATCGACGCTTTCGAGAGTTTCGAACAGCGTAACGGACGTAGCGCGGAGGATTTTGGGGATATGTACGAAAATGGCGATGTGAATGTGCGCTACATTAATCCGATAACAGGTGAGATCGCGGTTTCATCCGGTGAGCTTTCAGCCGGAGATTTCTATTATGAGAAAATCGGGGAGGATGGATTTTATTTCATCGGATGGGGACGGGAGCGTCCGGTATTTTTCGCTTCCACTGATGAGGACGCGACTCTTGAATTCTATCTTGAGTGGCCGGAGCTGCTGATGGGAGAAGAAGAATCAGTTGAGGATGAAGATGGAAATGAAGATGAAGACTAATACCTTCTGCCAATCTCAATTTTAACGTTACCTATACCAGGAATTGCGCTTAATTATTGAATTAACTTTTATGATTTATACTAGAGGATTACAAAATGCAAGACACCGAAGCTTTTGTCATATATCCCTGGCTGGTGTTGGGTAGTGTTCTAATACCAATATTAATGGTAATTTCACTGTTATTATTTTTTGCGAGCTATATAGTTAAAAAGATTAATAGAACAAAAGTCGGTATATCGTTATTAATCTTGGTTGTGTTAATCTCTGTCGTATTTGTCAGGTTACCATCAACCGCCTCACCAGGATATTTGATTAACGGGTCTTATAAATACGGAATATTCTTATTGCAGGCTAATCGTCTGCCCGAAGCTAAGCAATCGTTCGAAGAAGCCTTGAGACTTCAGCAAAAATACGAATCAACGTGGTTTTTACAGTTATTTCCTGAGAATCAATATGCGGTCACAGATACAATGATATCTGAACTGCTCAGTGCGATAAACGGCGGTTCGATACATCCTGACGAGTTAGCGGGTCAATTGCGGACCCAGGAAACATCCTCTATTCATTACCTGATTTCCGAAACCACTTCAGTATATATGAACGAAATTACTGTAATAAATATTTATGATGATGAAACCTTACTTGTTTTAAACTTTGATATAAATTCAATTCAATGTGTCTTAGAGAATTGCCTGGATTGTTATGAGGATTTATTGGGAGCTTTAGAAGATGCTGACCTCCAATACTTGGATTACATGAATAGTGAGGCTGGTCAATCTCTTGAGTATTATTATATCTTTGTTGATGGAGAACAGATAAATGGATGGTGGCAAAGTGAATCCCCTGGGGACGAAGATCCGCCCTGGGTGCCGTTTAGCGCGAAAGTAACTACCATTGCAGAACAGGCATTAGTAAATGGAGAGGTTATAACCTCTGATGAATATCAAGCAATATTGCAGGGTAAAGAACAGATATATGGATCCGGTTCAATTAAAAATTCTTTCTGGTCGGAACAGTATTTCAAAGTTATTAACAGACATTTAAATAGTAACTAAAAGGAGTGATCAGAATGACCTTCAAACTCCCGGATGCAAGGGCGGCTGATTTCCGGTTATAATCAGAAACCACAGCACCATGCTTTACGGGTGCTTGAAATAATTACCAGATCGTTCAGAGGTTGTATAATGACAGTCACAAGCGAGAAGAAAGCAACCATGTTAAAAGACGAGATCATCGAAGAAGCCAGGCCGTACAAGCCGGTAACCCCGGTCCGGATCGTCACCGCAGCAAGCCTGTTCGATGGCCATGACGCCGCGATTAACGTAATGCGGCGAATTATCCAGGCGACAGGATGCGAGGTCATCCATCTCGGCCACAATCGCAGTGTCGTGGAAATCGTCGAGGCGGCAATCGACGAGGACGTAAACGCGATCGCGATGTCCTGTTACCAGGGCGGTCACATGGAATCATTCAAATACATGTACGACCTCCTTCGCGAGCGCGGTGCCGGGCATATCAGGATCTACGGCGGCGGCGGCGGTGTAATTGTCCAGAGGGAACTGGATGAACTTCACAAGTATGGAATAAATAAAATCTTCTCGCCCGACGACGGTCGCAGAATGGGTCTCCAGGGCATGATCAACATGCTTGTCGAGGAGTGCGACAAGAACATCTGGGACATGGACGACCGCTCAGTCGACAAAGTAATCAACAACATCGACACCGAACACCCTCTTGAGATCGCCCGGGCGATTACGTATCTCGAACGCGCTTGCGATGTGCCGGACGAGGCTCAGAAAATTCGTGCCTATAGCGAAGACAAACTTAAAAATTCGGATAAAGTTGTCCCGATACTAGGCGTTACAGGCACCGGTGGATCGGGAAAATCATCGCTGACGGACGAGCTTGTCCGGAGGTACCTTGATGACAATCCGGATTCGGAAATTGGAATTCTTTCAATCGATCCAACCCGCAAACGTACCGGGGGAGCGCTTCTCGGCGACCGAATCCGCATGAACGCAACGGTGGGGGATCGCGTTTACATGCGCTCGCTGGCTACCCGTGAAAGCCCTGTTGAAATTGCCGAATGTATTCCGGATGCGATCAATGTGCTGAAGGCTGCCGGATTCGATTTCATAATTATCGAAACATCCGGAATCGGACAGGGTGACACGGCGATAGTTGAATTCGCCGATGTCTCAATCTATGTCATGACGCCTGAGTACGGGGCCGCGAGCCAGCTCGAAAAAATCGACATGCTCGATTACGCCGACCTGATCGCAATGAACAAATTCGAGCATGCGGGCGGAAGGGACGCTCTCAGGGACGCGAGAAAACAGTATCGCCGCAACCATAACCTTTTCCACGAAACCGGTGACGAGGACCTTCCGGTTATACCGACAATCGCGAGCCAGTTCAACAATCCCGGCGTCAATCTTCTTTACCTTAAAATAATCGATCTACTCAGCGAAAAAATTAACAAAAGCTGGGATTCATCAATCGAACGCCCGACTATGAACGATGTTGAAACGTCCAAGCAGGCCAGCATCATTCCACCAGAGAGAATCCAGTATCTTGCGGAGATCGCGAAAACTGTCCGCGATTACCATACATGGGCGAGTAACCAGGCATCGGAAGCCGCGATGATGTGCCACGCTTACATGGCTTTAAGCGCGCTTGGAGACGAAACCCCGTGCCGGGTAGCGGAATATTCCGATGATGCTCCGGAACCGATTTCCGAAGCAATCCGCGAGCTGAGGGACCTCTACAATAAATCTCGCGAAGCTCTCGAACCGGTTTGTATCGACCTGATGGCGAATATGCCCGAGTTTTACGAGAAGTACTCAGGCGATGAGTTCGCTTATTCAGTCCGTGGTAAGGAAATCCGCCAGCCGTTTACATCCGAAACCCTCGCCGGTAC